>JBEKCX010000672.1:0-2810 GCA_050014655.1 Occallatibacter sp.
GCAAAGGCCATAAGCGAAGGGATAATTAACAACGTTGATGAGCTAGGAAAACAATTAGTTACCCTGATACCGGCCGATGATCGATTCGAGGCCGCTGTGAGAACAGCAGTGGTTCCGACTGCTTCGCTCGCCAGATATTATCTACGCAAACTTCAGATCGTTGCGGACGGCATAGATCAACCACAGTACACACCCAATGACGGGAAGGCTGTAACACTTGAGCACATCCTTCCACAAAAACCCGGTTCAGATTGGACGTTGCCACCAGACAAGATGCGAGAGCTCTACAACCGGCTAGGAAATCAAGCACTCTTGGAAGGTTCTATAAATTCGAGTATTGGCAACGTCGGATTCAATGCAAAGCGGGCGGCGCTTGCGGCCTCTCCGTTTAGTTTGACAAATACAGTCACCAAGTCGGCAGACTGGGGAGAAAAGGAAATCGGAGATCGGCAAAACACTCTCGCAGCACTCGCGGTTAAGGCGTGGCCGTTTTTGGTTTGATACTCGCCGGGTACTCCATTCATCGCGCTCTTGCGATGAGTGGGCATCGTGCCCCGCGCGACCGCCTTCTTTTGCCCTCACCTCTTCACGCCGCAGTCTTCGCCGTTAGTTCAATCCCCAGCGCCCGCATCACTGCCAGCGTCGTCTTCAGCGTCGGATTCCCCTTCTTGCTGAACGACCGGTAGAGCTGCTCGCGCGACAGCCCTGTCTGCTCGGCAATCTGGGCCATCCCCTTGGCGCGCGCCACCACGCCCAGCGCGTGCGATATGTAGCCCACGTCGTTGGTCGCGAGTGCCTCCGCCATGAAGATCGCAATCGCCTCCTCCGATCCCAGGTCCTCGGCCGGGTCATAGGTTGTCAGTTTTTCAGCCATCTTCTTCGCTCCATTCTTCCGCCAGCCGCTTCGCCGTCTTGATGTCCTTCGCCTGTGTGCTCTTATCGCCGCCGCACAACAGGATCACAATTGTGCTGCCCTGCTTCCGGTAATAGACCCGGTAGCCCGGCCCATAATCGATGCGCAATTCGCTAATCCCGGCCCCAACCGGCCTTACATCCCCCGCGTTCCCATACGCCAGTCGGTCCAGGCGAGACGCGATCAGAACTCGTGCCCGTTCATCCTTGAGCCGTATGCGCCACTTGCGAAAGGTCTCGGTTTGCTTGAACTCGATCACGGCGCTCCCAGTAGTTTATAAACTACCACACATCTGTATGCGCCGTGCGCCACATGCCCCATTCATCGCGGTCTTATCGCGATGGGTGGGGTATCGCGCGGATAGCTTCGTGTGCTCCGCACTCCCGCAACCGTACCTTCACCCCCGGAAGTATGGCTTCAGGTAGGTATCGATCGCGTACCGGATATACTCTTTCTGCTTGTCTGTCGGTGGTGCGCCGCCTCTGCCGCCGCCGCCCGCACCGGCTCCGCCACTGGGCCTGGCTCCGCCGCCGGCTCTCGCAGCCCCAAGATCGCCTCCCGCTGGTGCTCCGGCACGCTGCGCCTCCTGCTCCATGGGCTGCGGCCGCGACTTCGTCCCCTCCGGGAAGACGCCGCGCGCCTCCATCATGTACCCGGTCGCGCCCGGAATCGCCGCAAACGTCTGCACCCGCGCGTACATGTCGAAGGCCGCGCTCTTCTTGCCCGCCCATTCCAGTTCCATCACCTGCTGCAGCAGCTCCGCGTACTGTGGTGTCGGGCACAGTCCCACAATCCCCAGTCGCATCTTTTCCAGCAGTTGGTCGCCCGTCCCTCCGCCCGCCGACCACACCGCCAGCTTGTTCCCCGTGCGCTCGATCAGTTGCGGCGCGCGCTCCATAATATTGCCCACCTCGTCCTTGGTCGCCTTCATCGTTGGGATCTGCTGGAACAGCTGCACCATCAGGTCCACGCTCACCGTGCCTCGCGACTGCACAATCAGCGGCAGGTCGGTGGCCGCGGCGATGGCCTTGTAGTAGTCGAGGATGTCCGCATCGCTGCGGTTCCAGCCGTTGTTCAGCGGGATCGCGCCGATGGCGTCCGCGCCGTGCGCCGCCGCGTGTTTGGCGTAGCGGACGGCGGTCGGCGTGTCCCACGCATTGTTCTGCACCTCGATCACAATGGCCGATTTGCCACCCTTGCCCGCCGCAAGGATAGCCTCCGTGCCCTCAATCCGCTCCGCGTCCGACATCGTCGCCCAACTGCTGGCCCACGCCGGCCAGATCATCCCGGCCACGCGCCCTTTGTTCAGCCACTTCACCTCCGCCGCCAGCGCATCGGTGTTCAGCTTGTCGTCCGGCGTGAACGGCGTCTCCATGATCGGATACAGCCCGCGCAGCGGCTTGCCACTCGGCGTCTTCAGGTCGGCGCCCTTCACATCGGCAAACTGCGCATCGGCAGCCTGCGCGTCCGCCACGGCCTGCGGCAGCGCGGCAGCCAGCCCTAGCATCCCCACACCCTGTAGGAAGTTCCGTCGGTTCAAACGATTTTCAGCGGCAGCGTCGCGCATAGTCACTCTCTGCTCCTTAGGAATTGATCTAGTCGTTCATGGTTCACATCGCCCGCAGATGCGCGGCCGCGAATGCCTGGCAACGCGGTCGTACGCTCTCTCCCGGCATGAATTCGAAATTATACGCGACCCGCAACACCCCTGACGCGCGTGGCCCGGCGAGCCAGAAAGTCGCCGCGTGTCCTCCTCACAGATCGGTAATCCGGCTCAGCGTCTTCGCCGGAATCAGCAGGTTCAGCGCCTGCGGCTCCACTTCAATCCGCACCGGCAGTGTGCCCAGCAGCTCGCCGTCCGCCTCCACAAACAGTTGCTCCGCCGAGCCCTCCCGGT
>JBEKCX010000673.1:0-2728 GCA_050014655.1 Occallatibacter sp.
CGCTGGCGGCCGGCGTGATTACCGCGATTGTGGAGGAGTTCACGCGCGGGGCCAGAGTGGTGCGCACGCAGACGGGCAAGAACCTGCTGGCGTCGGCCGTGCTGCTGACGAGGCGCAATACGCGGCGCTGCGGCGGCTACATCATCCACTTCGGAATTGTGGTGATGTTCATCGGCATCGCCGGCGGAGCATTTAATCAGAACCGCGAGATGGAGATGAGCTACGGCGATACGCTCTCGATCGGGCCGTATCGGCTGATCAATGCGGGCAATACGCAGGACTCCAAGCCGGAGTACGACACCGACTACGCGCGGCTCGATGTGTACAAGAACGGCAAGTACATCAAGCAGCTCTCGCCGGAGAAGCGGACGTACTTTGCGGGCACGGACCACGAACAGGCATCGACGATCGTTGCGCTGCACTCGACCGCCGAGGCCGACCTCTACACCGTCTTCGAGGGAAGGAACCCGGACAGCGGCATACCCATCATCAAGGTCTTCCTGAACCCGCTGATCGCGTGGATATGGATTGGCGTGGCGATTGTGGTGGCGGGGACGTTCATTGCGCTCATTCCCAACCTCGTCCGCTCGCCAGCGCAAGTGCAGCAGGAGGATTCCGTTGCGGCACTGGGCGCGACGAGTGATGTGGCGAAGGTGCCCCATGCGTAGGCGCGATCTAATTCGAAGCGCGTGGAGCAGCCCAATCTTCTGGGCGCGGACGGTGCAGTTCGCTCTGCTGTGCGTGGTCACCTTTGTGATGCTGGGCGCGGGCCAATCGCGCTTCGACCGGCTGGGCCACGAGCTGATGTGCAGTTGCGGTTGCGGACAGGTCCTGCTGGAGTGCAACCACGTCGGCTGCCCGAGTTCGTCCCACATGATCGGCGAGCTGCGCGCGCAGATCGCCACCGGCGAGAGCGACACCGAGGTGCTCAACTGGTTTGCGGCGAAGTACGGTGCCACGATCCTGGCCGCGCCCATCCGCGGCGGATTCGACAACGTAGCCTGGATCGTTCCTGCGGCCATCTTTATTCTTGCCACGCTGGGCACCTTCGGGATTGTGTGGATGTGGAAGCGGCGGGCACAGAGGCTGGCTGGCGCGGCGGTATCCACCGATAGCAGCGCATACAGCAACCTTCCGCCATCCGGCGAATCCAATCCACAGGACGCGGCGTTGCGCGAGCGCATACGCCGCGAGACGGAGTACTGAATGGGACTGAGCGCCGCCATTACCGCACTGATCGTTGGCTGCTTCGCGTACATCTTCTGGCCGGAGCGGAATCCCTTCGTGCAGGCCGACAAGACGCGGGTGGACTACCTGCGCGAGCGCAAGGAGGCGATCTACGAGAACCTGCGCGACCTCAACTTCGAGTACCTAGCGGGCAAGTATCCCGAGGCCGACTACAACCAGCAGCGCACGGCGCTGGAAGACGAAGCGGCCCAGGTGATCTCCGAGATGGAGGCGCTGATGGCGCGCGGCATGAAAAGCACCCGCGCCAGGGCGTAGAACTGAATGTCAACTCCTTCTATGCTGAAGACGGGAATTGCACTCTACCGCAACGCATCCCCAATCTGATGATCGAGAACAGGACCCACTGACCTTGACGACTTCAATAAGAACGCTTCGCACATCGACCAGGACGCCGTGCGCTCTTCTGTCACTCGCCTGCTTGATGTTGTTTGCAGCGACGTCCTACGCCGCGCCGCTGACCGGCGTGGTGACCGACCGCACCACGGGCAAGCCCTCGGCGGGCGACACCGTCACGCTGGTTGCGCCCATGTCGGGCATGGCGGAGGTGGCGCACGCCACAACCGACGCCAGTGGGCGCTACTCCCTGAACGTGCCGGATGCAGGGGCCTACCTTGTGCGCGCGGTCCATCAGGGGGCGCCGTTCCTCATCGCCGCCCCGTCCAGCGGTCCCAACGCCTCGGGAGACATCAGCGTCTACGATGTTGCCGCCAGGGTCCGCGATATTTCCCTGCTTGCGGATGTGTATGAGCTGGAGGCACAAGGCGGCCAGTTGACCGTGGAGGAGCAGTTCATCGTCAGCAACACCAGCTCGCCGCCGATGACGCAGTTCAGCGGCAACACATTTGAGATTGTGCTCCCGGAGAATGCCGTGGTGGACGAAGCCTCCGCATCCAGGCCCGGCGGCCTGCCGACCACGGTGGAGCTGAAACCATTGCCGCAGAAGCGCCACTTCACCATCAATGTGCCCATCCAGCCGGACCAGGGAGACCAGGAGACGGAGTTCCTTGTCCGCTATCACATGCCGTATAGCGGCCAGGCCACCCTCTCTCCCACGCTGCTGCTGCCCGTTCGGCACGAGATGGTGATTCTTCCCAGGGAGATGAAGTTCGCCGGGGGCAGCGGAACAAAGTACCAGATTCCGCAGGACCCGCGCTTCCCCAAGGACGCAAATGTTCAAACGTATATGGCCGACAGCGTGCAGCCTGGCCAGTCGCTGCAGTTCACGGTCTCCGGAACTGGCAGCCTGCCGCAGGAACAGGCCCCGAGCACGGACCAGTCCGCCAACAGCAGCCAGCAGGCCTCCAACGGATCGCGTCCCGGCGGTGGGCTGGGCGCGCCGGGCGACCCCAACGGCACCAACGATCCGTGGTCGCAGTACAAATGGGTGATCCTCGGCGTGCTGGGGCTGGCCTTGGTGCTCGGCGCGGGCGTGATGCTGAAGTCCGGTACACCCAATGCGGCAACTGTTGCCGGTGCGGGG
>JBEKCX010000674.1:0-44342 GCA_050014655.1 Occallatibacter sp.
ACGATCAGTTGGGCGACTCCCGCGGCCATCACTTACGGCACGGCGCTGAGTGCGACGCAGCTCGATGCGACCTCGACCGTGGCGGGCACTTTTGCTTACACGCCAGCCGCCGGCACGGTTCTATCCGCTGGATCGCAGACGCTCTCGGTCACCTTTACCCCCACCGACGCGACCGACTACACGACGGCTACCAGCACCGTGCAGTTGACGGTGAATCAGGCGCAATGCGTATCGAGTGGATACAGCTACCAACGTGCAATCACCATCGACCACACGAAGGTTCCTAATACTGACCAGACGAACTTCCCGTTCCTCTTCAACACAACCGATCCTGCCTTCGCCACAATCGCCAACGGCGGCCACGTCACCAGTTCCACCGGCAATGACATTATCTTCAGCACCGATCCGAACGGTCTCACCAAGCTGGACCATGAACTGGAGGAATACAACCCGGTCACCGGGCAGGTCATCGCGTGGGTTCGCCTTCCGGTGCTCTCACATTCGACAAACACGGTTCTTTACGTCTTTTACGGAAACGCCAGCATTACCGCCTCGCAGCAGAACCCGACCGGCGTGTGGGACAGCAACTACATGGGGGTTTGGCACGTTGCCAACAATGGCGGTCAACTATCTCTTGTAGACAGCACCAGCAACGCAAATAACGCCACGAATAATGGCGCAACCACCACCACCGGCCAGATCGATGGCGGGATGCAGACCAACGGCAGCACATATGCGGCCCTCGGAACTCCAGCCAGTCTGGCGAATCTGGCTCAAGGCAATGCAACCTTCTCCGCCTGGGTCAACAGCGCGACCGGAAACAGTGGCGCGATATTGGGGAAGAATGGCACCGATGGCAATGCTGGATGGTCCATGGGTCTGGATTACAACAACATTGTTTGGTTTACGGTCGGCGGATACAACTTCCAACTTTCCAGTTTGAGACCGACGAGCAATGGCGCATGGTCCTATGTGACAGTGACGTTAGATCAAACTGCATCGCAGAACGGTAAAGTCACAATCTATGTAAATGGTTCGCCAAGTGGGACCGGTACGGGAGTGGATGGGCAGACCACCGATGATTCCTCCGAAACCGCATACTTAGCCAATGCAGCGTGCGGCAATTTCTGTGGTTCGCTGAATGGATCGACAGACGAGTTCAGAGTTTCAAATGTGGTTCGATCGCCCGATTGGATCGCGACGGAGTTCAATAATCAAAATTCTCCAGCCGTGTTCTATTCGGTTTCCAGCGAGAACCGCGCCATCAATCCAGTCTCCGCGGTACTCTACGCCGGACAAAGCCAACAATTTACAGCGGCACAATTGGGCATTTGTTCAGCCTCCTTGACTTGGTCACAAAGCCCAACTGGACTCGGCACACTCACCTCCAGCGGACTCTACACTGCTCCCTCAGCTATTAACACACAGCAGACGGTAACCATCACTGCGACCAGTCAGGTGGACTCGACCAAGTCGGCCTCGGCGACGGTGACGCTGGAGCCTCCGGTTGCGGTGAGCGTGACTCCAGCCACCACCGCGCTCTACGACGGAAGTCAGCAGCAGCAGTTTACGGCTAATGTAATCAATGCCAGCAATACCGCAGTCAATTGGACGATCAGCCCCACAGGTACGGGAACCATCAGCGCGACTGGCCTCTACGCGGCTCCGGTGAACATCGCCTCGCAGCCGACGGTGACGGTAACTGCAACCAGCCAGGTGGACCCAACCAAGTCTGCCTCAGCCACGATCACGCTTAATCCACCCGTACTCTCTCCGCCGCAATGCGGGTCAAGCGGATACAGCTACCAACGCGCCATCGTCATCGACCACACCCATATTCCAAATTCCGATCAGGTCAACTTCCCGTTCCTGTTCAATACAACCGATCCTGCCTTTGCCACGACAGCCAATGGCGGCCACGTTACGAGTTTCACCGGCAACGATATTTTCTTCAGTACGGATCCGAACGGTCTCACCAAGCTGGACCATGAACTGGAGGAATACAACCCGGTCACCGGGCAGGTCATTGCATGGGTGCGTATTCCCACTCTCTCGCACACCACGGATACCGTTCTTTATGTGTTCTACGGAAACGCCAGCATTACTTCCTCGCAGCAGAACCCAACCGGCGTGTGGGACAGCAACTACATGGGGGTCTGGCACGTTGCCAACAATGGCGGTCAACTATCTCTAGCGGACAGCACCAGCAACGGCAACAACGCCACAAATAATGGTGCAATCCCCACCGCGGGCCAGATCGACGGCGGAATGCAGACCAACGGCAGCACATATGCAACCATCGGGACGCCAGCCAGTCTGGCGAACCTGGTTCAAGGCAATGCGACCTTCTCTGCCTGGGTCAATACGGCAATTGGCATCGGTGGCATGATCATGGGTAACGAGGGCTATTATGCCGGTGCGGGATGGGCGCTGGGCGTTGACACCAACAACAATATTAACTTTGAGGCCGTTGATGAAGGTCAACCGATAGATCTCACCAGTGCGGGAACGACGGGCAGCCGAACATGGTCCCATGTGGTCGTCACGCTAACGGGTGCGGTTCCAGGCAACTCAAGT
Source organism: Occallatibacter sp. (assembly GCA_050014655.1). GTDB lineage: Bacteria > Acidobacteriota > Terriglobia > Terriglobales > Acidobacteriaceae > Telmatobacter. Next base: position 2,578 of record JBEKCX010000674.1, read on the forward strand.
CAGGCTACCGTCTATATCAATGGAGTGCCAAGTGGGACGGTCACAGGAGGCGATGGCTATACGCTCGACGATTCTTCTCAACCTGTTTACTTGGCCAATGGCGTGTTTTCAGACGGCCAAGTAGTCACGCCACTAAATGGATCGGTGGACGAGTTCAGAATTTCAAACGTGGTCCGATCGGCTGATTGGATAGCCACCGAGTACTTCAATCAAAGCTCTCCGGCTGCGTTCTACGCCTTATATCCCGAGAACACGGTAGAGGCTATTCCGTCTACCGTAACTCTCTACGCCTTGCAGACTCAGCATTTCGCGGTATCAGGGCCGGGCGCTTGCAACTCCGCCGTCGCGGTGACCTGGAGCATCAGTCCTGCGGGCACGGGCACGATAGACGCGACAGGCCTCTACACGGCGCCGTCCAGCATCATCGCTCAGCAAACAGTGACGGCAACCGCGACCAGTCAAGCGGACAACTCGACAGTTGGCTCTTCGACTGTGCATCTGATGCCGCCTGTCTCGGTTACTGTCACCCCGTCCAGTGCAACGATCAACGGTTGGCAGACACAGCAGTTCACAGCCAGCGTGGCGAATGCTGGCAACACAACGGTGATGTGGACAATCAGTCCAGCAGGGGCGGGCACGATCGACCAGACAGGTCTGTACACAGCACCGTCATGGTCCAACATACCTGACCAAGTTGTAACCGTCACGGCGACCAGTCACGCGGACAGCACCAAGTCGGCTACAGCCACGGTGATTCTAGAGCCGTCGATTAGTGTTTATCCGGCCAGCGCAACACTCCATGGCGGTCAGACGCAGGGGTTCACTGTTGCCGTTGCAAACGCTGGCAATTCGGCCGCTGAGAACGTTATCTGGACAATCAGTCCCGCAGGCATTGGCACGTTCACCCCGTCAGGTGGGTACGCGGAATACATAGCGCCAGCCAGCTTTACCACACAGCAGACTGTAACCATCACAGCTACTACGACCACCCAGACGGGTACGATCCTATCGGCATCAGGAACGGTCACATTGATACCGCCAGTGCGGGTTACCCCTTCTAGTGCAACGCTCTATAGCGGACGAATACAGCAGTTTAACGCTACGATTGGCGGCACAATCAACTCGGCGGTGAACTGGACGCTCAGTCCGGTAGGAATTGGCGCAGTCAGCGCGACAGGACTGTACACAGCGCCGGCCAGCATCACCACACAGCAGACAGTGACCATTACAGCGACTAGTCAGTCGGACGCGACTCAGTGGGCCTCGGCCATGATCACACTCTCTCCGACGCAATGCGCGGCGAGCGGATACGGTTACCAGCGCGCCATCGTCATCGACCACACCCAGGTTCCGAATACCGATCAGGTTAATTTCCCGTTCCTCTTCAACACAACCGACCCTGCCTTCGCCACAATCGCCAATGGCGGCCACGTCACTAGTTCCACCGGCAATGACATTATCTTCAGCACCGATCCCAACGGGCTCACTCAGCTCGACTATGAGTTGGAGGAATACAACCCGGTCACCGGCCAGGTCATCGCGTGGGTTCGCATTCCGCTGCTCTCACATTCGACAAACACTGTTCTCTATGTGTTCTACGGAAACGCCAGCATCACAACCTCGCAACAGAACCCGATTGGCGTGTGGGACAGCAACTACATGGGGGTCTGGCACGTTGCCAACAATGGCGGTCAACTATCTCTTGCGGACAGCACCAGCAACGCAAATAACGCCACAAATAATGGTGCAACCACCACCACCGGCCAGATCGATGGCGGAATGCAAACAAACGGTAGCACATATGCGACCATCGGAACGCCGTCCAGTCTGGCGAATCTAGCTCAAGGCAACGCAACCTTCTCTGCTTGGGTCAATCCAGCATCCGGCACCGGCACAATCATGGGTAAAGACAGCTGTTGCAGTGTCGGATGGGTGCTTGGCCTGAACAACAACGAAGTATCCTTTTATAACGTCGCAGGCTACAGCTACCTTTATAGTTCGATACCAATGAACAGCGGCGCATGGTCCTATGTGACCGTTACGTTATCTGGAAATCCAACGCAAGACGGGCAAACGACTATCTATATCAATGGCCTACCTAGTAATAGCGGTGCTGATACATCTAGCGGCGTGTCTGGTGACGATTCCGCACAAACCGCTTTCTTAGCCAATGATTCTATTGGAGTCAATGGTGAGCCTGCGCCGTTCAATGGAGCGACAGATGAGTTCAGAATTTCAAACGTGGCTCGATCGGCCGATTGGATCGCAACCGAATACACCAATCAAAGCTCTCCCGCGACGTTCTACGCCCTTTATCCCGAAAATACTGTACAGGTTTTGCCGGCTACAGTAACCCTCTATGCCTTTCAGAGCCAGCAGTTCGCAGTACCGGGGTCTGGAGTTTGCAGTTCCGCCGCTGTGACGTGGGCAATCAGCTCAGCGAACCTTGGCACGATCGATGCATCAGGGGTGTACACAGCGCCAACCAGCATTACCAGCCAGCAGACGGTAACTGTGGCAGCGAGCACTCAAGCGAACGGAGCAACAATCGGTTCGGCGACAGTGACCCTGATGCCACCTCTGTCGATTGGTGTGACTCCAGCAAATGCGACGGTTTACTTCGGCAATATGACGCAGCAGTTTCTTGCCAACGTGGCAAATGCCACCAACACGGCCGTGACCTGGACGATCAGTCCGGCAGGGGTAGGGACGATTAGCTCTACGGGTTTGTACACATCCCCAAACACATATTTCCCGCAGCAAACGATCACTGTTACGGCGACCAGTCAGACAGATCCAACTAAGTCGTCCTCTGCTGCGGTAACACTGCTGAATCCACCATCGGTCAGTGTCACGCCGTCCAACGTGACACTCAACTATCCCAGTCAGACACAGCAGTTTACCGCTACTGTGACCAATGCAAGCAATACAGCGGTGACGTGGTCTGTCAGTAGTGAGGAATTCGGACCAACCGCAGTAACGTGGGGCACGATCACCCAGAATGGGTTATATACGGCGCCATCCAATTTCACAAGCCAGCAGACTGTGGTCGTAATGGCGACTAGCCAGGTGCCTGAGTGTAACGGGTGCGGAATGCTGGTGGGCACCGCGACAGTTACGTTGTCACCGCTCGATGCAGTCAATGTAACTCCAGCCAGCGCGACACTTAACAGGGGCCAGTCGCAGCAGTTTACAGCCAGCGTTGCGAACCTCAGCAACACAGCAGTGACCTGGACGGTAAATCCAGTCGGACTAGGCAAGATTAACTCGGCGGGACTGTACACGGCGCCGACAGCGATCTCAACACAACAGACGGTGACGATCACTGCGACCAGTCAGGCAGATCCGACCAAGTCGGCCTCGGCCATGATTACACTCACTCCAACTGCGCTCACTCCACAGCAATGCTGGTCCGGATACAGCTACCAGCGCGCCATCGTCATAGACCACACCCAGGTTCCGAATACCGACCAGGATAACTTCCCGTTCCGCTTCAATACGACCGATCCTGCCTTTGCCACGACAGCCAACGGCGGCCACGTTACGAGTTCCACCGGCAATGACATTATCTTCAGCACCGATCCCAACGGGCTCATTAAGCTGGACCATGAGCTTGAGGAATACAACCCGGTCACCGGGCAGGTCATCGCGTGGGTGCGTATACCAACGCTCTCGCACTCCACGGACACACTGCTCTATGTGTTCTACGGAAATTCCAGCATCACCAGTTCACAGCAAAATGCGAGCGGTGTATGGGACAGCAACTATCAGGCCGTATATCACTTCGCAAATGCCGGGACCGGCATTATGGCAGACTCCACTGCGTACGGCAACAACGCTACGCCGACATTGACGTCGGCCACTTCCGGAGAGATCGATGGGGCAGTCAGCTTCAATGGAACTTCCAGCTACATCCAGGTTCCCGCAACGACGTTCGCATCTATCCAATCTTCCTCCGCTGCGACCTTCGGGACGTGGTTCAAAACATCTTCCTTCGGTGTGATCTTAGGGCAGACCGTCGGCGAGAAACCTGGGTCCAACAACGAATATGGCGACTGGCCCGTACTCTACATCGACAGTTCGGGCAACCTTGTAGCGTCCTTCTTGTCCGGGTCCCCACTCATCACGACAAAAGCCTACAACGACAATCAATGGCATTTCGTCTCTTTCACCACTCAAGCTGGCACCGAGACGCTTTACGTTGATGCGCAGAGTGTTGCTTCGCAGCCGGTGGCTCAGTTCAGCACAACCTCAACCTACAGTTACTTCCTCGGAGCCGGAGACACTGGCTATTACTATCTAGACTCGTTTGGAAATGCAAACATGTGGCCTGGCTCGACCGGGTCTTGGTTCTACTTCGACGGCGCTCTCGACGAAGTCAACATATCCAACATCGCCCGATCAGGCGACTGGATCAATACGCAGTACAACAATCAGCGCTCGCCCTCGACGTTCTACGCGCTCGACCCAGAAAACGCTCCCATTATCCCGGCCATGGCAACCCTCTCCGCCTTGCAGAGTCAGCAGTTCGTGGTCGCGGGTACATGCAACACCGCCGCGATCTGGACAATTGCCCCATCGGAACTGGGTACCATCAGCGCCGCAGGCCTGTATACAGCACCGAACAGTATCACTACGCAGCAGACGGTGACAGTAACGGCGACCGGCCTGGGAAACTCTAACCACTTGGCCTCTGCGACGGTCACCCTGATGCCGCCCGTGGCGGTCAGCGTGACTCCGACCGGTGCGACGCTGACTGGTGGTCAGACGCAGCAGTTGACCGCTAATGTAGCAAACACCAGCAACACGGCTGTGACCTGGACAATCAGTCCGGCAGGCGCAGGAACCATCAGCGCGACGGGACTCTACACGGCGCCAACCAGTGTGATGACGCAACAAACGACGACGGTCACTGCGACCAGTCAGGCGGACACAACCCAGTCGGCCTCGGCTACAATTACGCTCTCTCCTGTCGCAGGCTCTCCAATCCCGCCCTCTCCAACGCAATGTGGATCGAGCGGGTACAGCAACCAAAGCACAATCGTCATCGATCACACGAAAGTTCCAAACACAGATCAGCCCGACTTCCCGTTCCTTTTCAATACAACCGACCCAAGCCTTGCCACAATATCCAACGGCGGGCAGGTCACTAGTTCCAGTGGCTACGACATCGTCTTCAGTACTGATCCTAATGGTCTAACCAAGTTGGATCACGAACTGGAGGAGTATAATCCGGTCACCGGACAGGTCATCGCGTGGATTCGCATCCCAACCCTTTCGCATAGCGCAGATACCGTTCTCTATGTGTTTTACGGGAACCCGAATATTACCACTTCGCAGCAGAACCCAACCGGAGTATGGGACCGCAACTATACAGCTGTTTATCATTTGGCAAACGTGGGAACTAGCACCGCAGCGGACTCCACCGCAAATGGTAACTACGGAACGCCCACCTCGGTATTAGCTGCTCCCGGCAAGATCGATGGGGCAGCAAGCTTCGATGGCGTCTCCAGCTACATACAGATTCCCTCGGCCGATTTCCCATCCTATCCGGAAGGAACTTATGTTGCAGCAGTTGAAGGAACCGATTTCACAGCCACCTTTGCAGCATCCTTTGGAGTTTGGTTCAAGACAGCATCACCCGGAGTCATATTAAGCCGGACAGACGGACTGTATGGTGGCTGCTACTGGTTTGGTTGCAGCTACGCATCTACGGAACCTGGCGACCCAGGTCTTCCTGGAACTGCAGTACTATATATCGACGAATCCGGTTACCTGAGAGGCCCTGGGGGCGTCACAGCAACAGCGTATAACGACAACAATTGGCATTATGCGTTTTATACAGTGGCGAACGGGACGGAGACGCTATACGTTGATGGACAGAGTCTAGGTTCCACGGCACAGGAGCAAGTCGGCGAATGGTCAACTTATTCGTACTTTCTCGGAACTGGCGATACATTAGATCAGACGGCGGGAAATTGGAGTTGGCTCTATTTCAACGGATCTCTTGACGAAATCAGCATATCGAATACGGCTCGATCCGGTGATTGGGCTAAGACGGAGTACAACAATCAAAGTTCGCCCGTGACGTTCTATACGTTCAATCCTGCCAGCACGCTTGCGGTCGCTCCCGCTACAGTAGGCCTTTACGCATCGCAAGGCCAACAGTTTGCGGCAGCGGGAATCTGTAACGCTGCCGTGACCTGGTCGATGCCGACGGGCGCGCAAGGCATGCTCACATCGAGCGGCTTCTACACTGCGCCTGCCAGCATCACGGTACCGCAAAACATCACGATCACTGCAACAAGTCAGGTGAGCGGAGCAATAGTTGGCTCGGCCATTGTGACATTGCTGCCTCCGCCTCCTCCTGTTGTGCTCACTGAGGCGACCCAACCGCCATATGTGATAGGCACATCTCAAGCATTTACAGCAACCCTGAAAGATCAATACGGAACGCCGGAGCCTGGGGTGACCGTGACCTTCACCGTTACCGGTGCGAACAGCAATATTGGCAGCAACACAACCGACAGTAATGGCGCTGCCTCGTATACCTACAATGGGGCCGTTAGTGGAACCGACTCGATACAGGCAACGGCAAGCGTTAACGGAGAACTATCGACATCCAATAGCGTCGCGGCTACCTGGATCATCCCTGCGCCGGCGAACCCGGAGGGAAGCGTTACGCTGATGGCGCCGCCAACGCTTGGTCAGGCCGGATTGGTTGGGGCCTTCACTGACAACACTGGAGCAGTCATCGAACCCATAGCCATCGGTGCCGCACCGAGAGTGTATGTAGTGCCGGCCGGTGCAACTCAGCTTCAGTTAGGGGTTGATGATAGCTGGTTTGCCGTTGGCGGCGGATCCGGGTTTGTTGTTGCAGTCAATGGGATTTCCGTGAAGGTTCTGCCCACGGCGATGCCATGGAACTGGGTAACTGGAGGGCTGAATAACAACTACCAATACGGCATAGGTACTGCACTCAATCCGAGCGGTGATGGGACCAGTCCGCAATTGGCGGCGACAGGTCTCACGCAGGGAGAACTCGTCAGTATTGCCTACCAGAGCGGAACAGCCTCGGCGGGTCTATCTGCCAACCCGCCCGTCAATGCCGATGGCGATCAGACACGCATTACCGGCGTGAATATATGGAATGGAACGTATTTCCCTACCTTATACATGGCCGCTTCATCTTACCCGGTGGGACAACCCATTACGTTCAATGCGATTGTAGTTAATGGGTCAGGGGTGCCTATGCCAAACATCCCTGTGACACTCAACGTCACGGGAGCCAATGCAGGGCAGTACCAGGCCACAACCGATTCCACGGGAACTGCCGCATTTATGTATAGCGGGACAAATGCTGGAATGGATTACTTGCTGGCACAGGCACTTCCGATCGGAGAGGCAGGCCTCGCGTCAAGCCAAACCAGCATCACGTGGGTTAATTACCCTACTCCGCCGCCGGCGGGCACGCTTGGACTTCAATATGTTGCGACTGTTGGCCCCGTACAGGGTTATTACGTGACGGCCACTGATGCCTCTGGGTCCCCGATATACAATGCGGCTGTTGGGTTCTATGAAACAGGTGCAGACACTCTTTTTCTAAATGGGACGACCGATATCACGGGTCACGTAAACTTCCAGTTCTCGCATGTAAATTCTGGAACTTATAACCTGGTTGCCATTGACTCTGTCAACCGAAACGTTGTGTTTACAACTCCTCTATTCAGCGGCATATGGACTGCTCCTGTGTCGAATCCGACTGGTGACTTAGGCGATGCACTCAGTGTGGGCATCTCGGCGCTTGATATGGTTACATTGCCAAACACGCTTCAACTGAATGGAACCTACACCGACACCCTGGGATTCATACCCACATTTACATGGAGCCAGGTCAGCGGACCCGGCACGGTTACCTTTGCAACTCCGCAACAGCAAAGTACGACAGCGACCTTCAGCCAAGCCGGATACTATCTGCTGCAACTGAGCGGCAACGATACGGTCACAACCGCTTCCATACAGTACGCAGTAACAGTAATACCGGCTTCTGGAGAAGATCTAGGTCAGATCGCAAGTCCTGTATATGGATCCTCGGTTTCTGGAGTGGTCCCAATCACACTTGCGCCTGGAATAACGCTCCAGAGTGGCACACTAATCTACTATCCCTCAAGCAATTTCAACAACGCCACGGTGCTGAATGCGAGTACAGTCGGCTCGGGCCCGATGATCATCGGCACTCTCGACACCACGACGCTGGCCAACGGTACGTACTGGATTATGCTCGATGCCACGGACAAGAGCGGAAAAGAGGAATTCAGTCTGGTGCAGATCACCGTTGTCGGCAACTACAAGCCGGGACGCGTCACAGCGAGTGTGACGGACCTGACTGTTCCAGCGAATGGGCTTCCGATCAACATTCAACGGCAATATGACAGTTTCAACGCAGGCACCAGCGGCGATTTCGGCTATGGATGGAACCTGGGTCTAAACACAGATCTCACGGTAGACTCATCCTATAATGTGACGTTTACCCTTGGGGGACAGCGAAGAACCTTTTACTTCACTCCGCAGAATAATAGCTTCTCACCGATTTTAGGAATTTACTTGGGGCCATGGTTTGCGGCCTATACTCCTGAGCCGGGCCTCCACGGCACGCTTACGGCAATCGAGACGGGTTGCGCCGCATCCTATGACGCTAATGGCGCTGAGGCCCTTATAGTTCCTAACAGCTCAATGTGGGAGTGTTGGCTTGGCTCGGACGGCTGGTATACCGAAGGCCCTAGCGCTTACGGCCTGTATAACCCGTCCATATACGTCTACACTGATCCGTCCGGAACCTCATACACCATCAGCGCGACCGGGGCCCTGCAATCCATTCAGGATTTGAACGGCAACGGGTTGGCCCTCAACACGAACGGCATCACCAGCACCACTGGCCTCTCCGTGCCGTTCGTACGCGATTCGAGCAATCGAATTACGCAGATTACCGATCCGCAGGGCAACATCTACCAGTACGCCTACGACGCCAACGGCAATCTCGCCTCCGTCACCTATCCGCCCCCGCCCACAACGCAGCCCAGCGTGTTATGCCCCAATACAACCCAGCCGAACACCAGCACCTACACCTACGACTCGAACCACCTGTACACCGGCGGCACGGATGCTCGTTGCAACCCGTTGCCTACGACGAATTACTTTGGTTCCAGCGATTATGATCCCAACGGATTACCTTTGAATGGGCGCGTGAAGAGTACGACTGACGCGCTCGGTGAGACCACGAGCTACGCCTACAATCTGGTTACGAACGCCACTTCCGTCAAATACCCTCCCGACGCCAATGGGAATAAGGGTACGGCGGTTATGACCTACGACAACTATGGGATGCTGCTGACCTCCACTGACCCCTTAGGCCTCACAACCAGCAATGCGTACGATGCAAACCACAACCTGATCTCGGTAACTGACCCGATGGGTTTCGTCAGCAGTTACGCCTACGATTTCAACGGCAATAAGAAGTCGTCTACATATCCGAATGTTACACAGGGCGTGAATACGACCAGTTACACGACCTATAACCAGTACTCGGAGCCGACATCCACGACCGATGAGTTGGGCAATGTGCGGATATTCAACTACGACGCCAACTACAACCCGCGGAGCATAACCGACACGATCAACGGCGTGCCAGCCACGCTAGCCAGCTTCATCTTCAACGCGAACGAGACGCTGCAGGCTGGCGCCGTCGGGTACGACATCACCGCGCAGCCGACCATGGCGAGCCAGTTTGCCTACGACGCCAGTGGCAACATGGCCAGCCGAACCGACGCACTGGGACGCACAACATCCTACGTCTACAACTCACTTGGAAACAAAATCGCCACGACCCTGCCGCTTCCCAACGCCAACACCAGCGCAGCCGCTGCGACGACGACCTACCAGTACGATGCCTTTGGTCGCTTGACGCAGACTTCGGCGCCGTTGGGTAGAACAACCAGCTCGACCTACGACGCGATGGGCAACAAGACCAGCGATACGGACGCGCGCGGCAATGTCACGTCGTATCAGTACGACGCGCTGAACCGGCTCACCACCACAATCTATCCGACAAATCCCGTTACTACTACGACGAAGTCCTACGACTTCCGCAACAATGTCATCGACTCTACCGATCAGGCTGGCAACGTAACCCACCATGTCTACGATCTCTCCGGCCGTCAGATCTCGGTCACCAAGGGATACAACACACCGCAGGCGAGCACCACCTCGTTCGCCTACGACAAAGATGGCCGCAAGACGAGCGTGACCAACGCCCTCGGCCACACAACGAGCTACACCTACGATGCGGCGGGCAGGCTCACGTCCATCGCCGGGGCGAAGGGCAACTTCACCTTCGCCTACGATGCCGCCGGCAACCGCATCTCCAGCGCCGACGGCAACGGCAACACCACCACCTTCCAGTACGACGCCCGCAAGCGTCTGGTCAAGACGATCTATCCCGACAAGACTTCGACCACCAACAGCTATGATGGCCCGGGCAACCTCATCGGCGTCACCGACCAGGCCGGCAACACCGTCAACTACACCTACGACGCGGCCAACCAGTTGCAGAGCGTCATCCAGACGAACAGCCCGAACACGGCCAACACCACCTCGTATGGATACGACCCCAACGGCAACCTGGCCAGCCTCACCGACGCCAACAGCCACAGCACGCAGAATGTCTTCGACATCTTCTCCGACATCACCGGCAAGACGCTGCCCGATGGCTCGCTGCAGGAGTCGCGCACCTACGACGCCAACGGCAATCTGACCCAGCTCACCCACTTCAACGGCAAGACGACCACCTACGCGTACGACCAACTCAACCGCCTCACCACGCGCACGCCCGACCCCACCCTGGTCACCGAGCCGGTCGTCAGCTACACCTACACGCCCACCGGCAAGCACGCCACCACCACCGTTACCACCGCCACCGCCAGCGTCACCACCAGCTACGCCTACGACGCGCTGGACCGGCTGACGGCGAAGGTCACTCCAGAGGGCACGTTGAACTACACCTACGACGCGTCGGGCAGAGTGGCGTCCATCAGTTCGTCGAATGTCCACGGGGCGTCGGTCTCGTACACCTACGACAGCCTCAACCGGCTCAGCACGGTGGTGGACAACAACCTGCCCGCGGGGCAGAACACCACGACCTACGCCTACGACTCGGCCAGCAACCTGGTTACGGTCACCTATCCGAACCAGTTGACATCCACCATCCAGTACGACAGCCTGAACCGGCTTACCTCGCTCAACTCATCGACGGTGAGCTCCACGCAGGTCTCCGGCTACAACTACCAGCTCGGCGCCACGGGCAATCGCACCGGCGCAACGGAGCAGAATGGCCGCACGCTCACCTGGAGCTACGACGGGATCAATCGGCTGACCAACGAGGCGATCAGTCAAGACCCAGCGGGCGGAAACGGCGCGGTCAGTTACGAGTTCGATCCGGTGGGCAACCGCACGTCGGCCAACTCCTCGCTGCCGGGCGTCCAGACGGTGAGTCTCTCCAGCTTCAACCTCGACGACTTGCTCTCCGGCGAGACCTACGACGCCAATGGCAATACAACCTATACCGGCGGTCGCAGCTTCGTGTACGACTCGGGCAACCGGTTGCGGTCGATGAACAACGGCGCGGTCAGCATTATTTACGATGGCTTCGGAAACCGCGTGGCCAAGACCGTGGGCGGAGTGACGACGAAGTATCTCGTCGAGGACGACGTGAACCCCACCGGCCTGCCGCAGGTGATGGAGGAGACCGTCAACAACGTGGTGCAACGCACCTACACCTACGGCTTCCAGCGCATCAGCGAGAATCAGCTCATCAATAATGTTTGGACACCCAGCTTCTACGAATACGACGGCTCTGGCAGCGTCCGGCAACTGACAAATTTGGCCGCTAACGTAACCGTAACAGACACCTATAACTACGACGCCTTCGGCAACCTGCTGAATTCAACAGGAACGACTCCAAACAACTATTTGTATCGCGGCGAGCAGTACGATAAAGACCTCGGTCTCTACTATCTCCGCGCCCGTTACTACAATCCAGCCACAGACAGGTTCCTGAGCAGAGACCCGAAAGAGGGCAAGCCCACTATCCCCAGGACGCTGCATAAATACCTCTACGCCAGCGCGGACCCTGTCAACAGAGTCGATCCGCGCGGCCGGGAGGACTTGATTGAATGCATAGAAACGTGCACCGCGGAAGTGGAAGATCTCGAATTAACTGAAGATGTTGAAATTAAGGATATCGAAGAGGCTGAAAAAGAGTTATGCGAACTCTGCTTTGCCGCTGGCACGCCGATTCATACTGACCATGGCGACGTTCCTGTTGAGAAGATTCGGGTGGGCGACGAGGTTGTCTCGCGCAACTCGGTCACCGGCAAGCTGGAATCGGAGCCGGTCACGGCGCTCACTCCGCTGCACAAGGACTCGCTGCTGGAGATACGCATCGAGGGCGAACATGATCCGCTCAGGCCCAGCACTCGTCATCCCTTCTGGGTCAAACGCGGCGAGCACCGTCGACAAAGATCACGACTACTTCGTCGGTGAAACTGGGTTCCTCGTTCACAACGCTGGCGGCTGCGGGTGCAATCCGCCATTAGAGCCGATAAGGTTTCCTCCTGAAGTTCTGCATCCCGGAACCGTGACTCCCGGAAACCCATTCGGCCTATTTCAGTACCCGGCGACCGGAAGTTACGGCTTTGACGAACAGTTGCTCTATGAAGCTGCAGGCATTGATCCGGGCTCGTCAGAAGGTTGGGTCAGCCATCATGTGAGCTATAACCCGCGGACAGGGAATATGACCGGGCAGCTTGTTGATTCCGACTACCACTCACATCCGCACCGTGGCGGGGTCAGCGACTACGAGAATGCAACTGGATGCGAATACCTTCCGTGATGGAAATAAGGGAGCCTTTTATGTCTCAAGAAGACTTTTTCAATGATGCTCGGGCACAATTCAGCATTGTTGGGCCACAAATCTCGGAAGCTGAAATCAACGCTGTCTTCACGTGGACATTTCCTGGAAAGGACGATCTTGTGCAGTTTTATCTTCTCAACAACGGGGGAAGCCGGAGTGAGCAAGGTAGTTTGGCCTACTGCGGAAACCCGGAACATCAAGCGTCCCGTGATCATCTGGAGAAAATTCGGATCGAAGGATTCTTCGCGATACCACACGACCCAGGGCAAAAGATGCTTAAGTATCGCTCCATGATCAAATATTACGCATCACGATTGCAGACTTTTTCCGAAATTCCTGAGATGAAAGCGTTTCTTGAAAGTCACAGGCCAATTGCATCCGACCATACGGGAAATGATTGTTGGATTGATATCCAAAGCGGACGCGTTCAGTACATCTTGTGGGACACGTGGAAGGAAGGGCCAATCGAGATCGCATCCTCTTTCCGTGAATTTGTAACAAAGTTTTGGAATAACGGGTTTGGCGGGTGCCCGACAGACCCTCCATCGTCAAGCTGAAGACTCTGGTTATACCTACGATTGGAGCACTGCATTTACGACGTATCCCGTCGTAGACTTTCGATCAAAACCACGACTACTTCGTCGGTGATCCAAACGATTTACATCCAGATACAGTAACGAACGGGAACCCTGAGGGGTTGTATCCGATTAAACCGACTGGAAGCTACTCCGGGGATAGGCAAGCACTGCTTGACGCAGCAGGGATCGACAACCCTGGTCCCGGATGGGCCGCCCACCATCAGAGCTTTGACCCTGGATCGGGAATGATGATGATGCAGCTTGTGGATGGTGTTATACATAGTTTCTTCACACACAGAGGCGGAGTAAAAGATTGCGGAATGAAGTACATTCCGTGATGAACACCGGAGAGGGAAAGCTTATGTTGCAGGAAGATTTCTTCCGGGACGCTGGGGCACATTTCTGTATCGTTGGACAGCAGATTTCGGAGTCTGAAATAGACGCGGTGTTTCCGGAGCAGTTTCCGGGAAGGGATGCCTTAGTGCAGTTCTATCTTCGCTATAACGGAGGTAGCCGGACTGAACTTGGCGGTACGGTCTATTGTGGGAATCCCGAACATCGAGTGTCGCGCGATCATCTGGAAAAGATCAGAGTGGAGGGTTTTTTCTCTATATCGCGCGATCCTCAGAAGCGGATGCTCGGCTTTCACTCTATGCTTGGTTGCCGTGCGACGCGATTGCGCACGTTCTCCGGTGTCCCAGAGATGAAGACCTTCCTCGAAGGGCACATGCCGATTGCCTTCGATCACAGCGGAAACTATCTTTGGATCAATTTGCAGAGTGGCCATATTCAATTCCTCGACTGGAATGCGTATCGGGAGGGGCCGGTCGAGGTCGCGGCCTCGTTCCGGGAGTTTGTGACCAAGTTCTGGAATAGTGGTTCTGGCGGGTGCCCGACATCAGACCCGCCGGTAAACTGAGGTCGACCGTCCCCGCCATCCATCCCTGATCCAGCATCGCAAAACCCGTCCATGCTTCGCATGGGGATTAGGGGGACACATCACCCCAGAATGGGAGCTGCACAGTAACCTTCGGTTACTGTGCGGTAACAACAACAGAATCAATACTCTAAAGGGAACAATCTCAATAAATAAGGCGTTTACAGGTTACCGAGCGCGAACCATAAGAAAACAAGCGACTAAAGAGAAAAAGTCTGTGAGCCGGGGTATTCTATAAGCACGTTCCGGTTGCTGATGGGTAACTAGATGATTTTCCAGCCTTTAGCTGAAAATCGCCGTGTGCAGCCGCGAACGCGGAGGAATCCATGGACCAGTCGAAACAGCCCCCGGCCAGCCAATCGGAGCCAGCCGCAACGCCATCGCCAGCGACAAGCGAGCGCCCGCCGAGCCTTCGACAATCGGCCTCGGTGCGGGAACACATCACGCGGATGGTTGCGGCGTTGAACAACTTCAAGGCGAAGGAGTGAGGCATGGTGAAGGCATCTCTGCGCACAAAGTCCGTTGGAACCAAGGTCAGCGACGCGGAGTACGCGGCGCTTGAGGCGCGAGCGCGAGCGGAGAATCTGACGCTTTCGGAGTGGGTCCGGGATGCACTCCTTGGGAGCAGCCGCGCCGAGAAGGCCGAGGCGGCGGGCGATCTTGTGGGCGAAGTTTTGCTGGCGGAGGTTCTTGCGTTGCGGACGCTGTTCTTGAATCTTCGCCCGCTTCCCGATCATGCTGTTCCGGGCGAGGGCGAGGTACGGGCGGAGATCGCGCGGGCGGATGCGACCAAGATGCAGCGGGCGCGGGAGCGGTTGGCGGCGCAGAAAAAGGCGAGCGAGGCGGGGCGATGAGGGACTGGTTCGCTCCGCGCAGGTACTGGACGTGGACGCGCTGGACGCTGATCGCGGCGGGCGTTCTCTTCTGTGTTCTCTACGTTCAGTCTTACCGGAACGACTGGAGCGCGGCGGAGCGTCTTTACCTTCGGGTTTACCTGGAGAGCGGTGTGAGGGGCAGTCTCTCGGAGGACTCTTGGACGAGTTACAAGCTGCTTGAAGGCGTGACGGCGAAGAAGGTTTTTGTGCCCGTCGATGGCGATGAGATCGAGGCGGTGACGGGGCCGGATGGCAATCCGGCGTACCGGCTGACGGCGGCAGGCAGCCGCGCGTATGTGCGGCTGGAGTGGCGGACGGGCGAGCACAACGACCGCTGGCTGCATGGTTTTTTGCGCCAGTGGATCTTCCACGACGATCTTTACGAGTCGGCCCGGAGTTCGTTTTTCCGTGTGTTGGTGCTGCTGGCGGTGTTGTTGCCGGTGGCCATTCCGAAGGACCGCTGGCCGAAGTTCTCCTACGAAGAACAGTTGCAAAAGCTGATGGATTTTATCGAGCGCAGGCGGCGCGCGGCGGCTCCGGTACAGGCCGCAGCGCCCGCCGTACAACCGCCGGTTGCGGCGCCGGTTCCGGTTCCGGTTGCTCGGCTGCAAACGTCTCCGAATCCGCCGCCGGTTGCAGCGGCAAAACCGCCAGAGGCGCGTCCCGCCGTGGCGAAGAAACCACGTCCCCGTTTCGAGTAGACAACTATGATTTCCATGTCCAAACCGATCAGCGCGAGCCAGGCGCAGGAGTACCACAAAGAAGAGTTCGCCAACGCGCGCGACAACTACTACACCGAGGGCGACCAGGTGCGCGGCGAGTGGCAAGGCAAGCTCGCCGAGCGTTACGGACTTGCGGGCGAAGTGGGCGAGGAGCAGTTCGCGCGGTTGAGCGAGGGCCAGCATCCGGCGACGGGCGAGCAGCTTGTCCGGCATCAGACGGCGCGGGAATATGTGAACAGCCAGGGCGCGACGGTGAGCACGATGGAGCACCGGGCGGGGTGGGATGCGACGTTCAGCGCGCCGAAGTCGGTCTCGTTGACGGCGCTGGTTGGCGGCGACGACCGGATAAGAGAAGCGCACCGGGAGAGCGTTCGAGTTGCGCTCACCGAGATGGAAAAGTACGCGCAGGCGCGCATCGGCGGCAACCATCCGGCAGAGACGACGGGCGCATGGGTGGTGGCGAAGTTCGAGCACGACAGCAGCCGTCCGGTCGATGGCTACGCCGCGCCGCAGTTGCACACGCACACGGTGATTTTCAATATCGCCGAGACCGCCGACGGGACGACGCGGGCGTTGCAGCCGCAGGAGCTTTACAAGACGCAGCAGTACGCGACGGCGGTTTACCGTTCGGAGTTATCGGCGCGGTTGCAGACGCTTGGTTACGAGATCGAGCGCGGCGAGCATGGCCAGCCGGAGATCAAAGGTTACACGCGGGAATACCTGGAAGCGTCGAGTCCGCGGCGTCAACAGATCACGGAACAACTTGCGGAGCAGGGCCGCAGCGGGCCGGAGGCCGCGCAGATCGCGGCGCACAAGACGCGCGAGGCGAAACTGGATTTAACGCCGGAGCAGGTGCAGGCGCAGCATCGGGCAATGGCCGCAGAGTACGGGCATCAACCGCAGCGCGTGATCGAGGCGGCGCAGCAGCGGCGTGGAGTAGAGTTGCAGCCGGAAGAGTCGCGGCGCGTGGCGCAAACTGCCGTGAGTTATGCGCGGGAGCGCGGCACGGAGCGCGCGGCCATCGTCGATGAACGGACGCTGATGCAAGATGCGTTGAAGCACGGCATGGGCGCAACCAGGTTGCCGGAGGTGCGGGCAGAGTTCGAGCGGAGCGTCGCCGCGCATGAGTTGATCGAGGTCACGCGCAGGCCGGGGCTTGCGGGCCGCGCGTTCACAACCAGCGAGATGCAGGGCTACGAGCGCGAGATCGTCGAGCGGATGCGCGCGGGCCAGGGCAACCGCGAAGTGCTTGCCGATGGCGCGGCACGGCAGCGGGTCGCGGTAAACCATCCGCATCTGAGCGTGAGCCAGCGGCGGGCGGTTGAAGACGTGCTTGAAAACCGCGACCGGATGATGGCTCTTGAGGGCGTGGCCGGAGGCGGAAAGACTACTTCTTTAGCCGCCATCCGGGAGGCCGCTGTCAGTGCGGGCTATGAGGTCAAGGGGCTTGCGCCCACGTCCGGCGCGGCAAAAAAGCTGGGCGAGTCGGGCATGGAGACGGAGACCTTGCAGCGGCACTTGACGCGCGGCGACCGCGCCGACGACGGACAGAAGCGGCTCTATGTGATCGATGAATCGAGCATGGCTAGCACCAAGCAGATGCACACGTTCGTAGAGCGGCTAAAAGAAAATGATCGTGTGTTGTTCGTTGGCGACGTGCGGCAGCATGAAGCGGTCGAAGCTGGCCGACCGTATGCGCAGTTGCAAGAGGCCGGGATGCGCACGGCGCGGCTTGACGAGATTATCCGGCAGAAAGACCCGGCGTTGAAAGAAGCCGTGGAGCAGCTTGCGCGGGGCGAAGTCAAAGAAGCAATCGCCAATCTCGACAGCCAGGGCCGGGTACATGAGATCGAGAACCGCAGCGAGCGCATCCGCGAGATAGCCCGCGAATATGTGCGCCAGCCGGAGAATACGCTTGTCGTCTCGCCCGACAATGAATCCCGCCGCGAGATCAACCGGCACATCCATCGTGCGATGCAGGAGTCCGGCCAGGTCAAAGGCGTCGAGCATCCGGTACGAGTGTTGAATGCGCGGCAGGAGTTGACCGGCGCAGACCGGCAACAGGCGTTCCACTATGAGCCGGGCGACATCGTGCGTTATGCAAAGAGCAGCAAGGCGCACGGCTTCGAGGCCGGAGAGTACGCGCGCGTTGCGCGCGTGGACCAGGCCGCGAACACGGTCACGGTCGAGCGCAAGAGCGGCGAGCAAGTGAGCTACGATCCACGGCGGCAGCAGGGCGTGACGGTCTACCGGGAGGCGGAGCATCGCTTCTCGGAAGGCGACCGCGTACAACTGACGGCCCCTTATCATGCGCAGAAACTCGCCAGCCGCGAGCTGGCGACGGTCGAGAAGATCGACGGCGACGGCAATCTGAAACTGAAGATGGACTCAGGCCGCGAGGTCGAGTTCAACGCGCGGCAGCATCCGCATCTCGATTACGGGTATGCGGTGACGAGCCACAGCAGCCAGGGCCAGACCGCCGACCGTGTGCTTGTCCATGTGGACTCGGAGCAGGCGCACGGCCAGCTTCTCAATAGCCGCATGGCGTATGTGTCGGTATCGCGGGCGCAGTTCGATGTGCAGATGTACACCAACGACGCCGGGACGCTGGGCCATGAGTTGAGCCGGGACGTGTCGCATCAGTCAGCCATCCAGCAGGAGCCAGCGGCGCGGCAGATCGAGCCGGTGCCAGTCGTGCAGAAGGTGGAGCCGGTTCCCGCTCACGCGCATGAGTTCGATATGGGATACAGTCTTTAGCCGCTGACGCGGCTATATCCTCCGCTCCGGCATCCGTAAAGGCTCTCCGCTTCGCTCCGCCCGCTGCGGCGGCGCTTCGCGGCCTTGACTGATGCCTCCGCTACGGATGTTTTTCAGCTATGAAAAGAATGTCTTCTTTTCATGTTTCCACGGAAACCTGCACTCTCCGGCCACTCATCGCGCGACCGCAGCCCCGCGCAGCATGGAATCGAGTGCGCTCAATACGAGTGTCTGTTGACGTGGCGGCAGCTTCTCAATCTCTTCCATGCGGCGCACGAGCTTAAGGCTTGGCTGCTTGCCATTTTTTCGATTAGCTGCCGTCTTGGGGGCCAGCAAGTCATCGACGGTGATGTCCAGAGCCATGGAATACCGCACGGCCATCTCAGCCGACAGGCGCAGCTTGTCCAGTTCGTAGTCGGAGATGAGCGTCTGAATGATCCCGATCTTTTTGGCGAGATCGACTTGGGTGTAACCGCGTTCCTTGCGCAGCCGAGCAAGACGCTGGCCTACGGTTTCGTTTCCGTAGTCGAGCGGGGGAAGTTGTCGTGTTGGTTTTCTTGGCATGGCAATGTCAGTCTATTGCTTACCGGGAATACGGCTTGACCGCGTAAGCTATGATACAGTATTTTTGCAGGCGTTAAAAAGTTCATTTTCCTCTTGACAGGTTTTTCAGGAAGGCGGTCGAAATGGCGCGAATCCCAGAATCCGAGGTCGAGCGGCTGAAACGGGAGGTATCGGTGCAGCGGTTGGCGGAGGCGCGGGGCATCAAGTTGCACCGGCACGGTGCCGACCTGTTGGGCCTCTGCCCGTTCCACGACGACCGCAGCCCGTCGCTGGTTATCACTCCGGCGAAGAATCTCTGGCACTGCCTTGGAGCTTGCAACGAGGGCGGCACGGTGATCGACTGGGTAATGAAGGCCAACGGGATCAGCTTCCGCCATGCCGTCGAGCTTCTCAGAGAGGACCATCTTCCCTTAGCCGCCGATCCGGGCACACTCGAATCCAGGCCGGTCAAGCACGGCACGGTGCGGAAGCTGCCGCCGCCCGTGGCGCGGGAAGCGGACGAGCGCGAGTTGCTGTCGCAGGTCGTGGGCTACTACAGCGAGACGCTGAAACAGTCGCCGGAGGCAATGCGGTATCTGGAATCGCGCGGACTCAAATCTTCGGAGATCGTCGACCGCTTCCGGCTTGGCTTCGCCAACCGGACGCTGGGTTATCGGCTTCCGGCGAAGAATCGCGCCGCCGGCGCGGAGATGCGCGGACGGCTGCAAAAGCTGGGTATCCTGCGGGAGAGCGGGCACGAGCACTTCAATGGCTCGCTTGTTATCCCGATCCTGAGTCCAGCGGGCGACGTGCAGGGGATGTACGGGCGGAAGATCAACGACAATCTGCGCGAGGGAACGCCGAGCCACCTGTATCTACCGGGCGAGCATCGGGGCGTATGGAATGAAGAAGCCCTCATCGCCTCGAAAGAAATCATCCTGTGCGAGGCGCTGATCGACGCCTTGACGTTCTGGGTTGCGGGGCACCGCAACGTGACGGCGAGTTATGGCGTGAACGGCTTCACAGCCGATCATCGCGCGGCCTTCGAGAAGCACGGCATATCGCGGGTTTACATCGCATACGACCGCGACGAGGCGGGCAACAATGCGGCGGCGAAGCTGGCCGAAGAACTGCGGCAGATGGGCATCGAGTGCTTCCGTGTTCTCTTCCCGAAAGACATGGACGCGAACGCCTACGCCTTGAAGGTGCAGCCAGCGGCAAAGAGTCTGGGCGTGTTGCTGAATAAGGCGGAGTGGCTGGGCAAGGGCCAGCGGCCAGCGCCGCGCACGTTGGAGCCGGTCATCGAGGCCGCGCCGGAGCCAGGCACAATGCCAGAGCCAAGCATCGAGCCACTGCCAGCAGAGACAGAAGCAGCAACTAAAGAAAAAATCATCGAAGTTACTCCAGAGCCAGCCCCCGCCGCATCCATCCCCGCCGAGATCGAAGAACAGGTTTTTTCCTTAGCCGCCGAATCGGAGCCGGTCCCGGAGCCGGTTGCGCCGACCGTGCCGGAGCCAATCCCGGCAGGACCCGCGCCGACTATCGACGTTCCGGTCGAGATGCGCGGCGAGGACATCTTCTTGCAGCAGGGCGACCGCCGCTATCGTGTGCGCGGGCTGGCCAAGAATATGAGTTATGAACTGTTGAAGGTCAACTTGCTTGTCTCAGGCAAGACGCCGCGCGGCGAATCAGCCTTCCATGTCGATACGATGGACCTTTACTCGGCGCGGCAGCGCAGCGTCTTTACCAAGCAGGCCGCCGAGGAGCTTGGCATCAAGGAAGATGTGTTGCGCCGCGATCTGGGCCGAGTGCTGTTGAAACTGGAGGAACTGCAAGACGAGCAGATCAAGCGGGCACTTGCGCCGAAGGAAGAGGCGGTCACGCTGACTGACGACGAGCGGGCCGAGGCGCTGGCGCTGCTGCGCAGCCCCAATCTCCTGGAGCGGATCGTCGAGGACTTCGCCCGGTGTGGAGTCGTGGGCGAGGAGACGAACAAGTTAGTCGGCTATCTGGGCGTGGTCTCGCGGCACTTGGAATCGCCGCTCGCGGTGATCGTGCAATCGTCATCAGCTGCGGGCAAAAGTTCGCTCATGGAAGCTGTGCTCGCGTTCCTGCCCGAAGAGCAGCGCGTTCAATACTCCGCGATGACCGGCCAGTCGCTCTTTTACATGGGCGAAGCCGACCTCAAGCACAAGGTGCTGGCCATCGTGGAGGAAGAGGGCGTTCATAGCGCGGCCTACGCGTTGAAGCTGTTGCAGTCGGAAGGTGTGTTGACCATCGCCTCGACCGGCAAAGACCCGGCGACGGGGCGGCTGCTGACCCATCAATATAGAGTCGAAGGCCCGGTGATGATCTTCTTGACGACCACGGCCATCGATCTTGACGAGGAGATGTTGAACCGCTGCATGGTCCTCACGGTCAACGAGGACCGGGAGCAGACCCAGGCCATCCACCGAGTGCAGCGCGAGGCGCAGACGGTCGAAGGGCTGCTCAGACGGCAGGACCGGAATGCCATCCTTGCCGTCCATCGCAACGCGCAGCGGCTCTTGAAGCCCGTCCCGGTCGTCAATCCCTACGCGCGGGAGCTAACCTTCCACGACTCGCAGACGCGGACCCGGCGCGACCACATGAAGTATCTGACGCTCATCCGCAGCGTTGCGCTGTTGCATCAGTATCAGCGGCCACCGAAGACGGTCCAGCACAATGGCCGCGCGGTCGAATACATCGAAGTCACGTTGAACGATATAGCCGTGGCCAACCGGCTCGCGCATGAAGTGCTGGGCCGCTCGCTGGACGAGTTGCCGCCGCAGACGCGGCGGTTGCTCCTGGCCGTCGATGAGATGGTCACGGCGGAATGCGAGCGGGCTGCGATGGAACGCTCCGATTATCGCTTCTCCCGGCGCGATGTGCGCGAGGCGACGGGCTGGGGCGATACGCAGTTGAAGACGCACTTGCACCGGCTGGAGGAGTTGGAATACCTGCTGATCCATCGCGGCGGCCGTGGCCAGAGCATGGTTTACGAACTGATGTTCACGCGCCCGAAGGACGGCGGAAAGCCGGTGTTGGGCGGGCTGATCGACGTGGAGAAGCTGGGCAAGAAATGAGTACGACGAAAAGAAGTCGGGGCCGGATGGCGAGAAGTCGGGGCCAAGTCGGCCCCAAGTCGGCGGGGTGTCGGGTTCACTAAATGCCACTCTTCGCCAATGCTGATGCGGGCTTTATGTGGTTCGGTATCGGAAGCCGAAAAAACACATATACGGGGCAGGAAGAAACTCCGCTCCGTCGTAACCATGCTTCGAGCAGAAAGGAGGCGCACGAATGGCGCGCATAACCAAAACCCGTAAACCGCAGCCGCTCCCGGAGACACCGCTCGAATCGCTGCTGCTGGAGCATCTGCGCGAGATGTCGGTCAAGAACTTCTCGGCGCACACGGTGCGCAATCGCCGGATTTACATCAACTTCTTCCTGGGGTGGTGCAAGGAGCGCGGCCTGATCGATCCGGTCGAGGTTACGCGGCCCGTGCTGGAACGCTATCAGCGGCACTTGTTCCACTACCGCAAGAAGGACGGGGAGCCGTTGAGCTTCCGTTCGCAGCACTCGTATCTGGTTCCGTTGCGCGTGTGGTTCCGGTGGATGACGCGGCAGAATCACATCCTGCACAATCCGGCGTCGGAGATCGAGTTGCCCAGGCTGGGCCGCAGCCTGCCCAAGAACATCTTCTCCGCTGCTGAGGTCGAGCGCATCATGCAACTGTGCGAGATCGAGGAGCCAATCGGCTTGCGCGACCGCGCCATCCTCGAAGCGCTCTACTCGACGGGAATGCGGCGCATGGAGGCCGTCGAGTTGAAGCTGTACGACCTGCAATTCGACCGTGGTCTGATCCTGATCCGGCAGGGCAAGGGTCACAAGGACCGCTATGTGCCCATCGGCGAGCGGGCGATAGCATGGCTTCAAAAGTATCTCCGGGAGGGCCGTCCGCAGTTGGCTATCGAGCCGGACGACATGACCGTTTTCCTGACGGCGCAGGGCGAGCCGTTCAGCCGCAATCATCTGACCTTCGTGGTCAAGGAGCGCATCGACGCGGCCAAGCTGGGCAAGACGGGATCGTGCCATCTGTTCCGGCACACGATGGCCACGCTGATGCACGAGAACGGAGCCGACATCCGCCATATCCAGGCGCTGCTCGGCCACGAGGACATCAAGACCACGCAAATTTACACGCAGGTTGCTATCCGAACCCTGCAACAGGTCCATGCAGCAACCCATCCGGCGGCGATGCTCAAACATGGCGAACATCCAGCCATAAACGCCAGCAATCCAGACGCCGAAGCCCTGTTCTCCGTTCTCGAAGCGGACGCCGAAGACGACTGCGAATAGATATATAAAGTTCTTCTTTTAGTAGCTTCTTTAGCTGCTAAAGAGGGGCCGTTCCCTCCCGGAATCGGCCCCCGATGCGTTACAGAATCGCCGCCGATCCGCGCCGCAAGCAAATCCGCAAACGCGCACAATCTGCGCTCTTCCGTCGCGCAATGCCGCGCACAATGTCGCGCACGGTCCGCTGCTCTTCCGTTGCGCAGTCTGTGTGCAATGTCGCGCACGGTCCGCTGCTCTTCCGTTGCGCAGTCTGTGTGCAGTGACGCGCACAACCCGCAGCACTTCCGCCGTGCAATCCGTGTGCAGTGTCGCGCACCATCCGCTGCTCATCTGTTGCGCAGTCCGTGTGCAATGCCGCGCACGGTACGCCGCTCTTCTGTTGCGCAATCCGCAGCACTGTCGCCGTGCAATCTGTGCGCAGTGCCGCGCACAACCTGCTGCCCAATGTATCCCCTCAAGTCGTACAATCGAATGCAATGGAGCCAACACCGAACCATGCGTTCTGTGAATCGCTTCTAGCTGCAATGCCGCAGCTAAGAAAAAAACCGCATCTGGGGGTTGGGAGTAAAAATCCGGGACTGCATCAGGGGGATGATCTTGTTAAGGCGATTGCGGTGTAGGGGTTGCGTGGAGTGTAGTGTGAAATCGGCGTCTGGTCGTTCTCTCTCGATCAAAACCACGACTACTTCGTCGGCGAAACCGGGTTCCTGGTTCACAACGCCGGCGATTGCAATTGCGGGCCGCGAAATGTAATTGGCAGAGTCAAAGATCTCCAGAACCTACCGCCACTCCCGAACCTCGGAAATCCTCAGGCAAACTGGAAGCAGAATTATGGAGTCCTCCGTCAAGTGATGGGCCTTGGGCTTCCTATCGGGGATAAGTCGCCAGGCGACACTGGAGGTCAGTTCCTAAATGCTGAAAGGTACACACTCCAGGATCGAGGGTGGACTTTTGATGAAGAAACAAACCTATGGTGTCCGCCTGAATGAGCAGATATATGGATAGTGACAAGTCGGGGATGGAAAGGCTTCGCCAGCATTTTGCGGATGAGGTCAGGAGCAGGTTTGCATTCCTCAGCGATCTAGGATTCACCGAGATCGAGGCGACGCTTGCTCTTGTGCGATTCCAAAACCTCAATGGTGACGTGGAAGTTGGCGTGTACTACGAGCGTCAATCCTACGAACTTGGAATTACGGTTACCCATGGAGGGATAAGCTGCTCTTTAGGTCAAATGATTCGAGTAGTCGAACCTCAGACGGGAAAGGAATATCGTGATTTCGCCGTAACCACGGAGAGTGGACTTACGGAGGGACTTGAGCGTCTTGTGAAGCTGACCAAGCGTTACGGTCAGCGAGCGATTCAAGGCGATCTCGAGTTTTATGCAGACCTTGAAATCAAGCGTAAGTCCTGGGTGCATGAATATGCGCTTGATGTGCTCGTAAACCAGTTGCGCCCGAAGGCGGAAGAGGCGTTCCGCAGAGGGGACTATCGCAATGCAGCCGAACTATACGAGCGCATCCGATCTCGCCTTACCGCCGCAGAGTTGAAGAAACTTGCGATTGCGACGGAGCGGGATCGAGCATAGCTGGGGCCGTCGTGAAGCAGTTCCCGCCCCGTCCCTCCATCCCTGATCCAGCGTCGTGAAGGGCGCGGTGCTTCCCACCGGCAAGGGGGTTGACACGTCTTGTATGAAAACCTCTCTTGCGAGGCTGGGACCCAGAAAGATCGATATGAAATCAAGTCGTATCGTCACATTAGTATTTTTGCTCATCATGACATGCCCGCTCTGCTTTGCCGCGGGCACGCCGGTGCATACCGACCACGGCGGCGTACCGATTGAAAAGGTCGAGGTGGGCGATGAGGTTCAGTCGCACAACGCTAAGACCGGCGAGCTGGAAAACGAGCCTGTCACGGCGCTGACGCCGCAGCATAAGGATTCGCTGTTGGAACTGCGCATCGAGGGTGAGCGCGACCCGCTGCGGCCGAGCACGCATCACCCGTTCTGGGTCAAGCGCGGAGAAATTCCTGGCGGACGATGGATCGAAGCTGGTAATCTACGTGTGGGCGATCTGTTGCAGACCGTCCTGGGCACTTGGCGCAGGGTGGTTGCGATCACCCCGCTCCCAGGCCAGGAAACCGTCTACAACTTCACCGTAGACCAGAACCATGATTACTTCGTCGGCGAAACTGGGTTTCTTGTTCACAACGCAGGCGGATGCGGCTGCAAGACGAACAGGCACCATTACACACCGAAGTTTATAGGCGGCAATCCCAAAGGCCCATTTTCAACCATTCCTTCGGCGTACCACGACCTCATCACAGCAGCATTCAGAACCGCAGCCACGAGCCGAGGGTATGGCTACCAGTACTGGCGCAACGGTTTCCCGCCTGAGGATGTACGGAATGAAATCATGGATGAGGTTTACTCGCAACTCCCCTGTTCGATAGATCCAGAGTGATGAACGCCTTGTGGGTAGCACAGGAGGAGAGTGAGGAATTCGGATGAAAGAGACTTATGACTTTCGACTATCTACGGAGCGCGCCCGCATTCTACTGGGACTAGGCCACGATCCCATCAAAGGATCGCGGCCTGGTTTCGAGGTGTTCATGGCTAAGGGCACCGTGGGCGACTCGCTCTATCGCAGAATGGAAGATGCTGATCGCCAATTAGCGCAATCCTCACAGCGAAGCCCTATCGCCGGATGGGACATTGTGCGTACCTATACCGCTTCGGAAATCGAAGGGGCGCAACTCTTCTTATTGCGGCTCGACGGCGTGAATGCAGCAGGCGAGGAATACGGAACCTGGTACACCGATGGAATGTTGAACGAGAACTGTGCTTTTGAGCGCAAGATACTAGTCAATTTCCAGACCAGTCCGCACAAGTCAATCTACGAAGACAACAAGGAAATACGGTGCGCGCTCAGTTCTCGCCAGATCGGGCCTCTGCGGATTCCATTTCGAAAGATGCGGAAAGGGTGCGACATCTTCTCTACATGGGCTGGCGAGTTGATAGTTTCGGAACGATTGGTAAAGCTGATTGAAACCGGCGGCTTTACGGGAGGCAATCTCAACACGATATGGAATATAGGCGTGGAACCGAAATCGATGCCCGATCTGTCAGAAGTTCCGAGCGGCAGGGAGTTGCTTGCACGCGCAGAAGCGAAAGGTTTGGGGCCAAGCGATAAGGGCTTTTGGTCGTGGATCGAGGAGGAGAGACAGTTACCGTTGCTCGACAGGGCACTTTGGGAGCAAATGGAACAGGGGCAGTCCCGCCGCAAGGGTGCCTCTTTAGCGACAAGCTATTCTCAACTGATTGTTCAATCGAGACCTCTGTCCGTTGCTAGCAAGACCCTGTTTGGCGAAACACCGTTTAGGCCGGGATCAGGAGACCGCTGCAAATGTTCCTTTGGGGAGGTGCGTGGCAAAAGGCTCTTGACGCCTTTATCTGTAATCAAGAACAGTTGGGATGGATCGGATATTTGCCTAGGCGACGCGTATTGGAGTGGTCGCCAAGGTCTGTTTCGTCCCTGGCGGCTCTTGGTCGTTTCGAAGCGGCTGTTCGACGCAATGCGCCAAGCAAGGATGAAGGGCTTCGATTTCGAGGTTGTTGAAATGGTGTAGGGCTGTCGCGGAGCCGGTCACGGCGCTCACTCCGCTGCACAAGGACTCGCTGCTGGAGATACGCATCGAGGGCGAACATGATCCGCTCAGGCCCAGCACTCGTCATCCCTTCTGGGTCAAACGCGGCGAGGAAACCGGGTTCCTCGTACACAACGCAAGATGCGAATGCTCGGCAGGACCTTTCAATGGAAGGTCTGGCCCTCCAGGAAGACTCAATCCATTAAATCCCGGCTTGGCAGCAGCAGCAGAAGCAACAGTTGGTGCGATTGGGACATTTTACCCTGGGGTTGCACATCCAATTGGAGCCTGTGCGGAATTTGATGCTGCGAATCAGGCGATGAATGCAGGAGGAGATTTGCCGACAGGCCCAGACTTTGGGCCTGCTACCCGTGGCGGAGAACCGGTAGCTCCATGCCTGATCTGCCAGATGGCTCAGAAAGCGCTCAAAACCACACAAAAACAGCCTTCAGCACCCTGATCGAACCCTTAAGAGTTGAAGAAAGCAGAGGTCAAGACCTCAGCATTCCAGGTCAGGAGACTCGCGGCCCGTGTTCCCAGGCACGGGTCACAACCATAACCTGAGAGGCTCCGCTAATCCACAACGTGCGGACTAGGGTCCTCACCAAAATTCTCATACCCACCAAGAAACCGCTATGCCCTAAAAGGTGGTAGTGGTATATTCAGGAGGTGCCCGTTTGACGGCCAGTCGCGCCCGGAGGAATCATCTGTGTATTTGAAGACAATCATTGCCGCATTAGCACTTGGCTTATTCCCATCGCTCCTCATGTCGCAAGCGATGCCGACAGCAACTCGCCGGCTCGACATGCAGGTAGGCGGTTTGTTCTCCATCGCAAATCCCGGCATTGCCAGCGACGCAACCATTCGCTACGGCCAAATGAACTTCAAAGGGGGCGGTCTGTACACAACGATTGACCCCGCTAATCATCTCGGCGTAGAGCTGAGCGTGCGCCAGGTGTTTGGAATTGAAGGCGTTCACGAGCGCACTTACGAGCTCGGGCCACGGCTCTACCTGACCCACGGGCGTTTAATGCCATACGGGAAAGTCCTCTTCGGCCGCGCAGTGTTCAATTTTCCAAACGATATGGCGAACCAGGCGTTCACCGAAGGAGCCCTTGGGGGAGGCCTCGACTACCGCGTTAGCTCGGTGTTCTACCTTCGCGCCGATTACGAGTATCAGAGATGGTTAGGGTTTGGAACGCAGGTGAGTGCTTTCCCGGGATCTTTGAGTCCGAGTGTCGCCTCGTTTGGGGTTGCCTATCACTTTGGCGGGGATGCCAATTGCGCCTGCGGCAGGTACTAGAGCACGGCGATTTCCGCTCAAAAGGGGCGATAACGATATGAGTATCTTTGATTCTCCAGAACGAACGCATCAGTCCTTGATCGACGTCGGTTATCTCACGAAGCGGGAAATCTCGACGGTGATCTATCTGGCTGGGAAACAGAATAGGCCCCTACTACTAGAAGGGCCGGCCGGCGCCGGTAAGACCGAGCTAGCCCTCAGTGTTGCGAAAGCCGAAAAGATGCGTTTTATTCGGCTTCAGTGTTATGAAGGCATCTCCGACAAGCAGGCAGTCGGCGACTATAACCGAGCGCTACAGGAGATGTTCGTTATCCTGCAGTCGAAGAACCAGACCTGCTCGTGGGACGAAATTCGCAAGGAAATCATCGGTCGCGCGTTTTTTATCGCCGGACCGTTGCTTGAGGCTCTCGAATCACCCGAACGGGTAGTGCTCTTGATTGATGAGTTGGATAAAGTGGACCACGCATTCGAGGCAACACTACTTGAGATCCTTTCCGTCTGGGAGATGTCTGTTCCCCTCTTGGGCACCATCAAATCTACTCATCCGCCCTTCACAGTGATTACGTCGAACCAAGAGCGTTTTCTCG
Source organism: Occallatibacter sp. (assembly GCA_050014655.1). Classification (GTDB taxonomy): domain Bacteria; phylum Acidobacteriota; class Terriglobia; order Terriglobales; family Acidobacteriaceae; genus Telmatobacter. The sequence goes on from JBEKCX010000674.1 coordinate 31,863, forward strand.
GATATCCGCTGCGTCGCCGCTCGTTCTATATTCAGATCGAACATCCTACCGCACAGCTTGAAGCGGCAATCGTAGCCCGCAAGACACCCAACGCATCACACGAACTACACGCATTCATTGCTGGCTTTGCTCAGGCGCTTCGTGCCTACCCGATGGACAAATCTCCGTCGATCTCAGAGATGAATGACCTCGCAATGGCCTTGACGGGTCTTGGTCGGGTATCGCTCTATCCGGAGGACAAAGAGATTCTATTGCCTCTGATCGCGAAGACCGAGGGGGATAGAAAAAGGCTTCTGATGAAGGACGGCTTCGAAAATCTCGTCGAATTGGCCAGGAAAAACGCGGAGGCGATGATTCGCTTGGAACGTGTCGAAGCAGATTTGTTAGTGCCGTTGAAGAAGGAGTTTGTAGCGGCGACCAGGGGGGCCACTGCGTGAAAACGCCTACGTTAATAGTTGGGACAATCCTTATCGGCACATCCTTCGCTTGTGGCGCACAGAATCCACAGCGGGAACGTCCCGCCGAGATGGTGTATTACGCCAATGCTTATGCCGACTTTTACCACGTCCCCAGGGAGATTGTATACGCCGTGATCACCCACGAGTCGGGGTGGAACGCTACGGCTATTTCGAACAAGGGTGCGCGTGGACTGATGCAGCTTATGCCTGCGACCGCAGCTCACTACCGTGCTGCGGACCCGTTCAATATTTCCGAAAACATCGGAGCGGGAGTTCATTACCTTGCAGATCTCATCGCACAGTTGGGAGATTGGAGACTGGCAATTGCCGGCTACTATTGCGGTCCAACCTATCCTCTAGAGCGAGGTCTAGCGTACGCGAATAGAGATGTTGTTGAGTATGTGAACGCAATACAGCGGATCTACACTCGCGAGCTATCGACGCCACCAAAGCCGGAGGTGCTACCGGCCGCACCCCCATCTGAGCCAATCCAGCAAGACACGCAAGAGGTAATTCCATGATCCGTAGCACACTCGCAACACTTACCGTATCGATGGCCGTGGCGACCGTGTTCGCGCAGTCGGCAGACAAATCATGTCAGTCATCGACTGTGAAGAAGCCTTCGGCCGCAATTTCGAGTTCGAGGCTAAAACCAGCGGTTCTGCACGCAAAGCCGTCGGCAGGGACGACTATACCTCGAAAGCCGCGTGCGGTATTGCCGCCTGTCACCAATGCGCTATTCGGACCAAAGCCTGCTCCACCGGCGCTTGTGGTGCCATCGACGTTACCAGCTACTGCGGCTTTGATTGTGCCACCGATTGCGCCGCTGATCGTGCCACATCCCAGGGATGTATCAATTCATCCGAATTTGGAATTTGTCCCGACGTCCAACGAGGTGGTTCGAGACATGCACCTGCGTCCGCTATATACGTCGACTATCCATGTCGGAGAATCTGTCAGTTCGCTCGTTGTGGGAGCGCCAACCCTATTCGAAGTCGAACACAAGGATAGCGAGCCAAACCTCATCTTTGTGAAGCCGTCGACTCATCTACCCGCTGAAAGCAACCTGCTCATTGCATTCGCGTCCGGCGAGACGATCAGCATTCGTCTTATATCCCCGGGAGATGCGGGGTCGACTGACCCGACTGACTTCGTGGTGGACTACCGCGGACGGAAAAGCATGTTTGAGAGTCGAGCCGTCGTACTGGGGACACCAGGGAGGGACTTAGTGGGACCGCCCCCGGAGAATGTCCGCCAAGTAGAGGTCAACGAAGAAGAGCCATTAAGTTCCCATTCGGATATAACCGTGTCCGGACACTCTACGCTCCCCCTGAGCGCAGATTCCGCTCTTGATCATCAACTCATAGTTGGATCGCCCCATTGGGTGACAGTCCCTGAGCTAGCCAAACTGATAAAGGCAAACGCATTGGCTCCGAACTGTATTGCAATAGCCATCGGGGACATCCGGCAAGAGGGAGACGACATGGTTGTCAGCTTCTCGATCCTCAATATCAGTCACCATTGGGTCAGTATCATGCCGCCGCAAATTGAGTTGACCAACCCACTACTCAGCAAAAAAGACGCAAAAAAGAAGGGATCCTTTGCGCAGCCGATTGCTGTCACGGAGTACAAGTTGGACAACCCGAAACTGAGTCCCGGTGCTCGCGCGGATGGCTCGATCACCTTTCCGAAACCAGACTCCAAGATTGCCAAAGAAAGTCTGCTGCTTCACATCGCTACGTCCGCGTCCATCGACACTCCGGTTTACTATCCACTGCCGTTCGTGGCCCCATCATCTGAAGAGATCATCGCGCAACAGGGAGGTGCAGATGCCCGCACTAATTGAAAAACAGATACCGCTGCCAACCGAGGAGACGGCAACTCCGGTTGCTGGCACTATCGAAAGCCCGGAAACCAACCAAAGCACGGGTTTCTTTGTATCGAGGCGGAAACTGGACCTTGGGCAGAACAGTAGTAAAGCGATGACAATCGCCGCCATCGTAGCCGTACTGGCCATTGGCGGCGTGTTTGCCCTGTCCCATCGAGAAGGCCCAGGCGTCAAGAAGCCGCAAGCAGCGACGACCGCAGCGCCTGTGAAGCCGGTCGCTCAATCAAGTGCGGCATATACGCCTGGTGACCAGGCAGCCGTGAACGCGGATGGAAAGCGTGACCAGGCAGTTTCACCGTCCGATATCGAAAACACTAAAAATAGCGATCCCAATGGAGATGCGTCCCTCGTCAGGGCAAAGCCCCAAATAGGGCCAGCGCCCCCTAAGTATGCTGCGTCTCAGAGCGTCCGCTCGAACCTCGGTGCTGTACCGCCGTTTCAGCCCCCCACATACACGTACGGAGCATCCGCTGTTCCACCAATACCAAGCATCAACACGGCTGGGGCGACGGAACAGGCGAGGCAGTACCAGGATGCGGTTACGAAGCCGTCGTATGTCTTCGCAGCACAGCTTGCATCTAGCGGCGCCGGGGGTGATTCGGCCAGTGAGTCAATCACCAATTTTGGGCTCGAGCCAGGCTTTCACTTGCCCGCCCATCTTGAGTCGAGTGTCAGTACGTTGGGTGGCGTTCCTGCTGTCGCGATCATTGAATATAACTATGTTCGCGGGGGGAGGGTAATCATTCCGGCGGGGAGCCGCGTAATTGGCAAGATCGGCGGTGCCAGTTCCACAGGGCTCGTGCAAATAACTTTCACTGAGATATTTCTGCCCAACGGAACAACCATACCCATTAGCGCGGTGGCCTTGGACTCATCGCTTCACCCCCTCAAAGGCATCGTTACTGGGAAAAACACGGGTAAACAGATCATCCTCGGTGCATTGAGTAGCGCGGGGTCGCTGGGTGCGGGCTTTCTGAACTCCAGCAATACTGTGACGCAGACGGATCTGGCCCGGAATCAGATCGCGGGCAATATCGGCAGGTCTGGCGATCAGGCTATTCAGCAACTCCAGGTTGGCCAATCGATTGTTGTAACCGTGCCGTCAGGACAATTGGTTTACGTTACGTTCGTCGCGCCCGTTCGAGCCGCGCTACCGGAGGCGTCTCGCGCTAGCACTGTGGCAGCAGCAAAGAATTAGGTTGCTTGTTCGGTAGTGCGAAGATAGGCCGAGCTTGCCATCAACCTTGCGTTTCTTCGAAAAAAGAAGGCAGAAAATGCGTTTTGCACTCGAATTGTCCATGGACGTAGTCGTGGTATCCCCACTGACTGGGGTGTTGGCGGGATATTTGCGAGTGTGTGCCAATCGCTGCAACCTTACATCAGCTCACGCCGGCAGCACGCGTACGTCGCCTTAGCTTTCGGTTCTCGTCATGAAGTGGTCGCGCGCAAAAGATTTATCGCTATAAACAGTGGCAGTGGTATATATTGGAGTAGAAAACAAGGAGGTATGTTCATGAAATGCAATCTCAATTCCACAAGACCTTCGACGACCACGGACTCGTCGAAAGGCTCTTCGAGTCGGGGCAGGTCTATGACCAAACCCGATGCAGACCGACCTCAACGTATCATGTGCTGGCTCGCGCTGATCTTTATGTTCGGCGCGGTTACGATCGCTCCGGTCATGGCTATTGCTCAGACCACCGGCAGTTCGCCAACATTCAACGCGACAGTGCAGGGCCAATCCGCAAGTACCGTCGAGGGCACCTTCGGAAACGTTGTCAACTATATCGGGAATGTAATCTGCCCGGTTGGTGCTGCGATCATGGTTGCGGCTTGTGTTGTGCAGGTTAAGAACGGTAAGGGCTGGGTCGGATCGGCAATTACGGCTGGCGGCTTGCTCGCGGTTAGCGGTATCACGCGACTCATCGAGTCGATGGTTACCAACGGTCAGTCCGCTCTCAAGTAATACCTGTCGCCCTTCGGGACGTTGCGGCGCAGGCCTCAACGTCCCCTTTCTTTGCGGTACTGGAACCTAAGCATGCAAACGCCCCAACTATTCAATGCGCTTTATTCGCTTCTTCTGACGTGCGCGACGCCCCTAGCCCTATTTTGCTTTGTGATGGCAGGCTTTCAGCTAAGGGAGGAGGGGGGTACCAATTTCTCCTCAAACGGCGGTTTCTTTCGGTGGATACTCTGGGGCGCCGTCTTCTTGACCTTGACCGGAATATTTGCATGGTTGAGTGCTGAGGGGTTCGGCGGCGCGTTTGGTGCCAGCGGAGCCACGGCGCCCTATACGGCGACCATCGCCTCGGCTGTCCAGGATTTTGTATACAACGTCCTTCGCGATCGCATTGTGCCGGTGATTGCAGGGGCGTTGGTTCTCAAATCCCTTCTGGATACAGGGGAAGGACGCAGTCCGTTCCCGTCCATCATTTCCGCCCTATTCCTCCTTGGAGTCGGCGGTTTCTTTACTCAGGCGCAAGGGTGGAATGACGGATCTGAGTATGCAACCTCGAACATGCTCAAGAGTATGTTGAATTGGGCTATGACCTCTGTCGCTCCTGTTCTTGGGGCGATGTCAATCTACGGAGCAATCGTGCAGTTCGTCCGCAAGCAAAACTGGTCCATCTATGTCATTGTCGGCGGCGGGCTCCTTATGGTCCCCGCGCTGTGGGCACTTATCCAGAAGTGGGCGGGAGTGACAATATTATGAATTTCAAAACACCAAGTCCTCCAATATATGTTCGCGTTTTATCGTGGACGTGCGCATTTACCGTGTTGGTCGTCGCGTTTTGGGTGGCACGATTTGCGTTTCATCGCCTGCCAGTCTTTGCGTTCCTTGGACTGACTGGATTCAAGTATGCCTCGATGTTCTACGTGGCCGGACGCTTGATCGAGCAGGCGTGGTGCTCTGTCAGTAAGGTGGTGACACGAATCCTATTGAGCACCAGTGACAGTGAGGTCTCGCATGGGTAGCGGTAGCTTCTTGACTGGACTGGAGGGCCTCACAGAATGGTTGGGATACCTAATCCTCCCAACCCTGGCCGGCTTCTGTGTTGTGATGGCGATCTACAACTACCGGGAGGGGCGCAACGGTGAACGCAGTATGGTGGCGGCCATTCTATGTCTAATGGGACCCGCATGTGCTCTCCTTGTCAGCGCGTGGGTAACGAATGGCGCGCCGGCAGCGGCAGCGGGGGCAGACGCCTACTCTGGCGCACTAATGAACGCGCTCAACTGGGTAGGCAATGTAATTCTACCGCTCTCGGCAGCTTACAACGTGGCAAGGGGCGTGTTACAGGGCCAGATGAAGCATTTCAATAGCGTGCAAGATAGGGCCCACTACTTCATCGTCGCTTTCGCGTGCCTATGTGTTTCTGGCATTCTGCGCCTGCTTGAGCATTTTGTCCTAACTGCGAAGGCCGTCACGTTCCTCCAGTTTTATATCCACATCTCCGGGGGTGTCCACTCATGCCTTTACGTGTGAGCCCCGTTTCTCGCAATCTCAATGCCCAGATCATGCTCTTCGGCCTTGAGTTCGAGGACCTGCTCGTCATAACCGTCCTTGGCGTGGCGGCGATGTTGATCGGGCAGTTCTTTTTCTCGGATCGCTACCTGTTTTTCTTGCCGATGAACTGGGCCCTTTTACTGATAGTGGTCTGTTCCAGTGTTCCCGGTTTAATGCTGCTGAAGTACGGTAAGCCGCGTGGATACACCGGCGCCCTCTTTAACTGGTACACAAAGCCACGGGCCTACTCAGGTCTTGAGCCAGACACGGCGCTACTCGGCCCGTACATCGAAGATTCCGAAGGAGACGAAATTGCCTAAGACCACCGAGCAGAAACTCAAAGAGATCACGCGGCCTGCTAGGCGGCGCCCTCTCCTACTTTATGGATGATGACGGGCGTAACCAGACAAAGAGGACACTCGAGTCGCTTTTCCTCACGATCCCCGAAGAGAGTATGCGCGTGCAGTTCCGCTACGAGGTTATCGAAAACGTAGGTTCGCTGCTGGCGCAATATGAAGCTGCGCGAACAACAACGCTCGAACACGTCATCGCTATGGACCAGCAGAGAGTGGACGCATGGCGCGCTGCCGATCACTCTGGAGAGTTCCTAACTCGCGTCGCGGCCGTATATTTCATCTGGAACCCAGCGACTCATGCGAGGGTGATGGCGGAGTCGGGCGGGCCTCTCAAAAAGGACGACAAAGCAAAGGCCTCGGGCGGAGGCATAACTGGCTTCATTGAATCCTTATTATCTTCCGTCTCAGTTTCCAAGAACATTGCCGCGACCAGGGCGAAGCACTTCGAGAACCTCAACCAATTCGAGTCACTAATCATGGGGATGGAAACCTCCCTTACCAACGCAGAAATGCGGCCCAGGCGTATGTCTCACGAAGACCTATTCCTTGAGATCAAGCGCGCGCTCTTCCCAACCGAGCCTGATACGTGCCCACTGAAAACGTTTCCCTTGGCGGAACGCTACATCTCTGCGCGCGAGCAATTGGCGTCAGTGTCAATCCTTGGCCAGGATGAAACCCACATCAACATTAATGGCCTGCTTTGGTCGAGTGTGACATTTAAGTTACCTCCAGATTCGACCTTTCCAGGGGTAATGCGAGAACTGTTGACCCTCGGCTTCCCCTTGGTTATCAACTCGCATGTCACGATTCCGGACCAGCGCAAGGTATTGGAAATGTACAAGAAGCGTTACAAGAAAATGCAAGCGGCGCTGAATGACGGGAAGGGAGGGCAGAGGGCTGATGTCAGCGCGTCGGTAGCCGCGCGAGAGATCCTTGCCGTTCAGGAGCAGATCATTGCGAGTTCTGTAAAGACAGCGAAGATGAGCATATCCGTAGTTCTCAGAACATCCCAGCCGGCCTTCACGGATGCGCAGCACGAAGCTGCGCTACAGGAGATGGCCGCACGGACGCAGAAAGTGCTGCATGTCGTCGGACGCATGAACGGAGCCCGCGGGTTCTCAGAAAACCTTGCGCTGCGGGATATTTTCATCGATTCGCTGCCGGGAATGGCTGAGGAAAACAAGCGCGACCTAGACCTCCTTACGGAGCACGCAGCAGACTTGGTTCCGGTCGAAGTTCCGTGGGCGGGCACCTTTGATGACCCGGCGATGCTCTTCAAGACGCCCTATAGACAGCTCATCCCACTATCCCACTTTTCTCCAAGTATTGAGAACGCGAACATGATCCTCGCTGCGACCTCCGGTACCGGCAAAGGTGTTCTCGTGGGGAAAATGCTGCTGACCTACGCGCGCCAAGGAGCCAAAATCTCGATTCTTGAGCGCGGAGATTCGTATGCTAGCGCGATCGAGTACATGGGTGGGCGGATGCTCACAATGTCACTCGACAGTGAGTACACGATCAACCCGTTCGATCTCGAGCCGGGGGAAACCGAGCCATCAAATGACCATGTCAGCTTCTTGAAGACGCTGATCCGCTTTATGATCGGCGAAAACACCAACAGCGATTCAGACCTTCTCGACAGTGCCATTCTTCTATCCATTAAAGCCGCTTACCGACGAGCTGCGATGCGGGTCATGCCAATTCCGACATTGAGTGATGTTCGGGACGAACTCCGGTACTTCATTGACGAGGATAAGAGCGAACGGGTCAATGCAGAGGCAAAGTTGGCCTCAACCAAGCTACGGCCATGGGTTGACGACGGCATGTATGCCAAGTTGTTCGACCGGCCGACGACTGTCGATATGGATAGTCCGTGGCTCTACTTCAATATCGAACAGTTGAAGGACGACGCAAAATTAGAAGTGGCGATGAGTCTGTTGATCGCCTACGCGACGACCAAACGTGCGCAGGGCAACGGGAAGCAGCGCTCGATCACGGTTCTCGACGAGTGCTGGTCGCTGTTGCAAACCAAGAGCCTTGCAGATGTCGTGGTCCAGCTCTTCAGAACCGCCCGTAAGCGCAACGCGTGTGTGTGGGGCATCTCGCAAGCGATCGCAGATTTCACGGGCACGATAGATAAGCCGAATGAGTTTGGTGAGGCAATTCTCACAACGACGGCCATGAAGATGATTGGCAGACAGAAGGGAAATCTCAATGTCCTCCGCGATTTTGTCCATCTCAACGAGACCACGATCAACTACATCAAGAATCTGCCAATGACAGAGAAGGGGAAAAAGAGCGAGTTTCTGGGGATTATCGGCGAGAAGGCTGAGACTACATTCTCTTTTGAAGTGATTACGACGCCACTTGAATACTGGCTCATGACGACATATTCGCGAGACAAGGATCTCCGGAAATATTGGCTACGAGGAAATCATTCAACCGAAGAGCGACAGGCGCTCTACGCGCTTCTCGCTGCCAAATATCCCCACGGGACGGCTGGGCTCGAAACCTTACCAGAGGAGAATGAGCCGGATTTCTGGGGGCAAATGGGAGCAGAGCTGAATGTGACTGATCCCTCAACATTGGAAATGGAAGAAGTACTGACAGCATAAGTGGAGGCTAACCGTGGCACGCATTTCCGAAATTACGAAGAGGATAGCGTTAGGCTGTATACCTCTCGCGGCCCTCATCATCCTAACCCCAAAGCCGCAAGCAAGCGGGCAGTTTGACATTTTTACAACCGTGCTCGGAACGGTGACGGGTATGGGGTCGTCAATCACTCAGTTCAACGCCGACACCGCGCAGATACAGAATCTACAGAAGCAGGTCTTGTACCCCGTTCAAGATTTTAATAACATCCAATCGAACGCGACCAGCGTCGTCAACGCCTATCGCGGATGGATGAATAGTGTTTTTGGGCTAAATCTTGCGAGCGCGCAGACGACGTCCGGTCAAGCGCTTGAGCGCCAGATGTTGAGCGGATTCACCAACACAAACCCTTCAGCGCAGATGGGGAGCCTCTTTCCCAACGTATACGGGTCCCTTCCAAACCCTTCACAGGCGACTCAGACCTATGTCCAAACGATTGACGCCGGTGACGCCAGCGCACAGGCCTCCATGCAAATGTCTGTAATGGCGGATGCGGCTGCGGCGTCGACGGTACAGACCGCTAACTCAATTGAATCGCAGGCTCTGACTACGTCGCCAGGTAGCGCCCCTCAGTTGGAGGCGCAGGCTCTCGCGAGTGAAATTAGCAGTATGGCTGTCGAGCACAAATTGCTTGCGGTCCAATTGCGTTCTGAGGCTGCTCGCCTCGCCTACAACGGAGCCCAGTTCAAGCAGGCTGCAACAAACAGTGGCAACGCGGTGCAGGGAGTATTCGGAGGTGCAAAGTGAATAAGTTCTTTACGAAGTTCGCGGCTAACGTCGCGGTCAAGCGCGCCGGAATCATCGCGGTTGGGTGTATCGGTTTTGGACTACTGACGGCTTCACCCGCAAAGGGTCAGTTTGACACAGCCGCCATCATGGCGTTTCTGACGACAATGAACACTACTATGCAGTCCGCGATGGCGGTGCCGCTTCAGATCATGCAACAAGTCAACTCCGACATGTCAACTTTCACCCAGACAGCCATCTATCCTTTGCAACAGATTCAAGCAGCCCAGAACCTTGACACACAGAATCTGCCCCAGGCTGAGAATATGCAGGGCATGATCAATACGTCCACAGCCAGCGCAAAGCTGCCCTCCCCGCAGCAACTCGAAGCGGCAATGCTATCGAAGGATCCCAACCAGGGAGCCAACGTGTCTATGCTTTATCAGCAGACATATGGAACCCTCCCTACCTCTCAAACTGCACCCAGTAGCGTGATACTAGCGGTCGACATGGGCGACGCAGTGGCGATGGCGTCCATCAAGAAAGCAATTGCCTTGGACGCTTTGGCTGACAGCGAGATGGCAGTCTCACAGCAGATGATGAACCAACTCGAAACGGCGGCTCCTGGAAACGTTCCGATCATTTCCGCTCAGGCTCAGGCTTGGATACTTCAGGCGCACGCTTACACTCAATCCGGTACAGCTCAGTTGTTGAGGGCGCAGAGTGCTGAATTGGGCTATACGGGCGCGACCATGAAGCTGCACTCAACCCTCACCGGCAATGCTGCCGGCGGCATGTTTGCTTTGCCAGTGGCGGGGCATTGATATATGGGCAACGTGATGAACTTCTTCTTTACGTCAACATGGGCGCAAGCTCAGGGGGGCCTCTCTGGTTTGACTGGCGTCCTCCAGACCATAAGCTACTCCATTCTGGCCATCACGTTGCTTTTGGGAGTCTATGAGTCGTTTCTTTCGGGAGGGTCAGTCCGGCAACTCGGAGTGACCTTTCTGAAGTTCGGAGTCGCCGCCGCTATTATCGGCAATTGGAACGCCTTTATGACGGATGTCGTTAATGTTGGGACGACATTTGCGACAGCTTTCCTTGGGGCTAACGGTGACCTGCTAACGAAGTGGGTCGCTGACATGAACGTGACGATTACGGGGACGAGTCTTACGTCGCTATTGGAGAACGGGGTATCGGCAGCAGCAATGGGCGCGATCATGGTGCTGATCATTATGCTCAGCGCTATCATGTTTCTCTTGTGTATGAAGTTGCTTACCCTATGCTTTGTCTTCTGGGGCGGGGTGTTGTATTGCATGGGGCCGCTGCTCATCTCTCTCGGTCCGAGCGGGCACGTCTCGGATATCACAAAAAAATATTGCCGGAGCTTGGCCGAGTGGGCGATGTGGCCGGCTCTATATGCGATGTTCTGCACGCTGATGGTTGCGATCGGCATGGGGAACGTCAGCGCTGTTTTGGGACAATCGAATGGTTTACCTGCTGGGATTGGAGACCCCGCCACAAATAACTCAATAACGCTTGTCCTGACAAGCCTCCTGTACGGAATATGCATCATCATCATTCCGTTCATCGCTCACTACGTGATTGGAGGTAGTTTTGCTGGCGTAGCTGCCGGAGTAGTAGCCACAGCCAAAGCCGGGGCCGTGATTGCGACTGGCGGAGCAAGTGGGGCGGCAATGGGCGCCGGGGGAGCAGGTGGCGGGGCCAGCGGAGGCGGCGGTAGTTCGGGCGGCGGTGTTATTGGAGGCGGCGGTTCAGTTTCCGTGCCCCAGTCCGGAGAAGGCAGCTCAACATCCCTTCCGCCCTCAAGAACGCCCGCCTCACGCCCCCCGGGAAGGTCCTCAACTTCTGCCTAGTTCCCCAGACTCAGGCAGGGCAACTAACAAAGCAATCAAATCCAGTGAAAGAGGTTTCAAATGGCTACCGACAGTGCACCACTGAGTACCGCCACACGCTCTCCCTCGTTAGGTAAGCAACCGAAATATTACGAGGCAGACGGCGCGCTGCGTGCTTATGCCAACATCAGCATCTGGGCTGCTGTCATTGCTGGCATGGTCGCTCTGGTGGCGGTGGCAATCATGATCTTCGTGCGAATCCAGCCGCCCACGGTAATCCGGGTCTTGCCGACCGGAGAGGCGAGTGTGATTGGGTCGGATGGGTCCGTCAAAACAACGATGTCGCCGGCCGCGCTGGCCGCAATAGCGGGGGATCAGGCACCGACCTCTTTTGAGAAAGAGAACTACGTCCGTACATTCCTTGACCGATATCTGAACTACGACGCTCACAGCATTGCGGGGAACTGGAGCTACGCCCTGAATATGATGACGGGCAACCTCCGTTCGCTTACGCTCGCAGAATTTCAGAAATCGGACACGGTCGGCAAGTATGAGGCCGAGCATGTCCGGAGCGTCTTCAAGCTATCGGAAATCACTAACTCGCCGACAGATCCAATGCTGTATACCGTCACAGGTGTACGGACCGTAAACCGGATGACTGGCTCGGAAAATGAGGTGGTAGACGAGATCGTCGAATCTTACGATGTGCGCCTGGCCGACTTTGACCGGAGTCCACTCAACCCTGCTGGACTGCTTATTGGACAGGTCACCGAAACGCAGATCCATTCGGAAACAAAACAGGTAATGTCGACAGGGATTGTCGACGGAGAGGAGAAGCCTTGAACGCGAACGATAGTGCGGAGAAGGGCACCGCTGCAACCATGAGCAGTGCCAGCGTAGAGAAGGTCAGGAAGCCCCGCAAGGGCTCGGCGGGGCAGGATACGACGTTTTGCAAGTTCTACGTCGGCGAGATCAAGGATGGATTACCAGTAATAAGTAAGGAGGTATCAGAGAAAGACGCACTTCTCGACTGCGT
>JBEKCX010000675.1:0-5820 GCA_050014655.1 Occallatibacter sp.
TCTTGTTTCAATTTCCAGGCTGCTCCTACTGAGTATGGCTGCATATCCACAAACCCAGATCATCCCAGCAGGAGCCCTGATTCAATGCACGACTTCCAATGGGCGTATCTCCGCCAAGACGGTCAACGTGGGATCGGGAAACAGGGAGCTTCAGCGAAGGTCCAGCCGATGACAGCTTAGGCGGTCGGTGCGGACGGACTCGCCGTTTGGGCCGGACTGGCCTTCTTCGTCGCAGTCTTTTTGGAAGCCACCTTCTTTGATGCTGCCTTCTTGGTGCTTGCCTTTGGGAGTACGGCAGCTACGAGGGGCTTCTGTGTGGCCGTCGCTTTCTTAGCGGCTCGCCTGACCTTAGCCCAGCGTGCCTTCATCGCCGCTGCAATTCTTGCGCGCCCCGCTCTTAGCCGCACCACTTCCAAGGGGGCGACCAGGCCGCCTCTTTACCACGCCCGAGTCGGTCTCGGACAAGAGTTCCTTCGCTTGACGGAGACGTGAAATCTGTGCGTCAATCTGCCAAATAATCTCTACCGTACCCATATGTTGATCCTCCTCCATTGAGAATACCGCATACCCCCAAGGTCTGCTAAAAAGAAGCCGCTGGCAAGAGTGAACAAGGGAATTCCCAGTATGCATCAAGTCGCAAGTGTTGCGTAATGCTTCCTGTGACGTCCGCTCGCTACACAGTGCGCACTATGCTCGGGCGCGGACTTTGCCCTGAGCACGAGCAGCCGTCCTCGACGTTGCCGATCCCCTCCATTTTGCTGCGCTCTTCCTGTCGGCAGGTTGTAACGTGACGAGAATGACCGGCTCCTGGTCCGGGAACGTGGCAATCATGGTCAGATGACCACCCATCGCCGCTACGGTGCGCTGCATCGTGGACAGGCGTGGGTCCTTGCGCTGCTCCAGGCGCGAAATCTGCATCTGTCCGATGCCGAGGGCCTCAGCCATCTTCGCCTGACTGAGCTTGCGGCCCTTCCGCAGTTCTCCAAGCGTCATGCGCTGGTCGACCTTCGCAAGCAACTCTGCGCCTCGTGCCTCGATGGCCGCCTGCCGATCCTTTGGCAAAGAAGCAATCACGTCCACAGCTGAAATCAATCCTCGCATCGTCAAACCCTCCTCCGTCGACTACAGATCTTCGAGATGTTCCTTGTATCGCTTGTCGGCCTTCTCGATCAGCCGTCGATAGAACGTTTTTTCACTCCCGCCCGATTTGTCCCCGGCTACAAGCAGGATTGCGTCGCGCTCTGGATCGAAGGCGAACGCAACACGCCAGACGCCTCCGCTGGCTCTGAATCGAAGTTCCTTCATGTTCGTGTACTTCGAGTCCTTCAGCGTGTCCACCTCAGGCCGCCCCAGCGACGGGCCGTACTGTCGGAGCGGCGTGAGCATCGCGAGCAGTTCATCCTGCACTGCCGCCGATAACTTGTCGAACTCCGCCTTGAACTTCGGGTGGAAGTAGGCTTCCCAACTCATAGATACAAGTATGCTCTAAATAGCATTATGCTGTAAAGAGCATTTTTATAAAATCCTCAGCGAGGGTTGTCGGACAGCAATGTCCGGCAACCCAGAGCCGTTCGCGGCGTGACCGCATCCAAACGGAAGACAACCCCAAAACAACGCCGCTCCCCATTTACTAGCAGGAGCGGCGTTCCTTTCCGAGGAGAAAGCGCTTGGCCTATTGTTCGGAGACTGGTTCGATGATGGTGACTTTTGAGCAGCGGCTGCAGAGATAGGAGTTTTCCCATCTCGCCATGCGGAGCGGATATTTCAACTTGTTCCACCGGATGGCGTCGAATACCAGAAATAGCCCGAAGAGGAACACGACGCTCGCTAACTCGGAGATCTCTGACCGGAGTTGGAATCCCGTCGCAGTAGCAAGAGTGCCGGCTCCGAGAAGTACCACGCAGATTCGCCAAAACACGAACCGCGGCTTCGGCGGGGAACATTTTTCAGCCACAATGCTTTGCCTAAAGGTTTGCGACCACCCTGTCTTGAGGATCAAGCCGCGCTTGGAGCGAGCCATCATTGAGCCGTTGCCGTAGACTGTTGCGAAAGCCTTGAGGTACGCCCTTGAGTTGCAGTACGCGCAGCAAAATGGATCCCTAGCGCGCGGCTGCGGCCCTCGCCTTTGCATGTACGGTGTCAGGGCTGCGTTCGAGGACCGGCCCATGGCAACGGTTGACGGATATTGGGGTTTCGGGCCTTTTGTTAAACGGAAGTCCATTGACGCGATTATACTGCGCCAGGGTGTCACTGGTATATTTTACTCGGAACCATGTGCGAGCTTTGGCGAACGCGCGCGCCCACGACGCCGTTTAGTCCGCTTCTTGCCACGTATGCCCTGGAGTTCAGATTCCACTTTGATCAAAGCGCGGATCATCGCACTCTTGTTCTTAGAGGCCAAAACATTCGCACACAGAAATTCGAGCAATGCATCGATTTCAGTTGTGAAGTTGAATCGTTTCACAACGATATCCTTCGCAGTGGGCGGGGTTTCCAGCAGCACACCCGAATTTTTGAGAATCGCGAACCGAGTATCGTCAGCCAAATACTGCTCGATGAGTTGACTCACGAGCGCCAGATACTTGACCTGCAATGTCTTGACCAGCACAGCCAGAAGATCGACCGTCTCAATGTCGAGGTTGAAACTTGTGGCAATGTACTCAACCTCAACTTTTTCCTTATCGTCGTCCGTCCGCTTCTCTGAAGAACGAGGCACGAATGGGATGATCGACGATGCCGACTTATCCGAGGAGACAACGATCTTCTTAGGTGCATCCTGCAGTGTGGACATCAAGCCGTCGACCATCTCGTGATCCACGTAGTAGCGAATGATGAGGCGGCATACCTCGGAGACGCTGCCGGTGCCGCAAATGCTAAACGCGAGAGCGGAAGCAAGTGCGATCGTCTCCTCGTCCTGGCAGATACGAATCTTTATTGTTTGGTTGCTGCCCTCCCAGTTTGATCCGGGATCGAGAAAATATGAGCGGATGGCTTGCTCGAGCCGCTCGTTGGACGACACCTCTTCGATCATCCGCCGCGTCAATTTGCGATACGGCAGACCGTAGTCGTCCTTGAGCGCCTTGAAGCTATCTCGAAGGTTCTCGCTAACGTAGATATATAGGGCTTGTTCGCTTTTTTCCGTTTTGGAGGTCATAGACGGCATGGGGTGCATCCATGGCCGTTGGGGGATTGTTCACCAACGACTACTGTATTCATCACGCTAGTCTAGCATGTCACGCTGTGGCGGCGGGCGGCGGCGGGCGGCGGCGGGTGCGGCGGCCATTCTGTCACGAACTGCTTGTCTGCTCTTGAGCTTCCAATTGGCTACCATCGCAGCCCGCTTCGCAGTCGCGACGTCCGCCATCTTTACTACGACGCAAAGCGCATCGATCGCGAGAATGTCTGGACTATCAGGAGAAAGCAGGGCTTTCAGCCTGTTGAGTAGATCCAGGTGTGGACGCAGCGTGACTTCTTGTTCGGCTAGCACTGCTTCGCGCTTTCGGCGTCTCTCGTCAATCAACTCTTGATTTGATGTCTTTACAGCAAAAAGAACGGGCATTCTCTATTCCTTGGCAGGGGTCCGCGAAAGAGTAACAAGTTTGTGCGACTATCGTTTGGAGCGAGTATATAGCAAAAGCGCGAATACGTCTATAGCAAAAGCTCAAACTCCTTCAGTGATCTCGCTATGTGTCTAAAGTTTGATACGCCTAAAGTACCCGTGTAGGGCTGTACGGTGACCATTGATAAAAAAGTGTAGCACAAACAGTGGTACTGGTATATAGTGGGCAAAGACTAATGCCGTTGCTCTCGTAATCGAGACGATGCCTGTTTTGGGCTTTCTGATTGATGTAGTCGACGACGGACTTCATGCATAGCGAAAGGTGAACACTTTGAATTGGCTCCTTCGAAAGACGCGTTACTCGGCCCCGTTACTGTGGATTGGAGCTGTGGCGGTTGCCGCAGCAATCGCCCAATCTACAGCAACCCTCATACAGATCGTCAATAAATCCACTCCATCGGTCACGGCAACCTCCTCCCTCAACCCCTCGGTGTTTGGAACGCCAGTGACATTTTCGGCATCCTTGACCGCAGCCTTGGCCAATACCGCAACCGGCACTGTTCAGTGGATGGACGGGGCCACACCGGTCGGCAGCCCAGTTCCAGTCGCATCGGCTGCCGCCTCGATGCCAGTAGCCACACTCACCGCTGGAACGCACTCCATGACGGCCGTGTACAGCGGCGACTCTAACTTCACCGGGGCAACATCGGCGCCCATCAGCCAGGTGGTCAATAAAGCCACGCCGGGCCTTGGTGGATTTGCACCAATCACAGTAGTGTCCAGCTTGAACCCGAGCATTTATCAGAACGCTGTAACCCTAACCGCAAGCGCGCCGGTCGGTTCAACCGGGACCATCACTTTCATGGACGCGGCGACGGCTTTGGGAACCTCTCCCCTGGTCGGAACTAGCGCAACCTTCTCCATCTCAACCCTTGTCGCCAGCACGCATCCAATCACCGCCGTCTACAGCGGTGATTCAAACTTCAACAGCGCAACAAGCGCGGGAATTTCTCAGGTTGTCAACAAGGCCCCAACTGTTGAATCGGTCTTTGCCGCTCCGCCCACAGGCGTAACGGTTGGATCGAGCGTCACATTTACGACTCTCGTAAACACCGGCGCGCTTCTCCCAACTGGCTCCGTTGTCTTCATGGATGGCGCAACCACTCTCGGCACTGGAACGGTTGCATCCGCGAGTGCCACCAACCTCTTGGCGTACTCGTCTGACTTTACTCAGTGGACCAGCGACAGCGCAGGTGCAGCAGCACCCACGGTTGGAGCAGCTACTGTTGGTCCGGACGGCGCTAATTCAGCAACGATCCTCAACTTCCCCGACACGACTGGCGGCAATCACTCAGGCCTCAAGTTGACGGGAACCGGAACTTTCGCTACTCAGCAAATGGCTGTGTCGTTCTGGGCTCTTTCCAGTTCGTCCGCGGTACTCACGGTCAACCTTGAGGATGGCAGCGGCGCCAACGCGCAGACTGCGACCGAAAACACCTCCGCCACGTGGCAGCGCTTCGTTGTGCCATTCACAATGGCTGGCGGTGCGGGGCCGAACGCAATCGTTTCGATTCAGGCGGTCAATCAGGCAGCCGGGACCGTTTCGATCTACGGAGCACAGCTCGAACAAGCGGCAACGGCAGGCGTCTATGTCAAACTACCTTGGTAGCACGGGTGCACTGAACAGCCCGCTCACCGTAGGCCAGGGCTCGGCAACCGCTGCTGTGGTGAGTTCCGTGTCCCCCAGCAACTATGGTGTATCCGTTACCTTCACCGCGATAGTGACCGGCCCAAACACGACCCCGACTGGAACGATCACGTTCCTTGACGGAGCAACGACTATCGGCACAGGCAATCTGGACGGAACTGGCAAGGCCACTATGGCAACATCCGCCCTTGTTGTAGGCAATCACCCGATCACCGTCCATTATGGTGGCGATAGCAACTTTGGTGCTGTAACCTCAGCTCCAATCACTCAAACCGTAAATGCCGTAGCTGCAACCGTGACGGTTACCAGTTCGATCAACCCGTCCACCTTCGGTCAGAGCGTTGACTTCACCGCAACAGTCACAGGCGCCGGGGCTACCCCAACTGGTACCGTGGTAGTGACGGATGGGGCAACAACACTGGGAACGATTGCCCTCAACGCGAGCGGTAGTGGTGTCCTGACAACTGCGACGCTGACAGGCGGATCTCATTCCCTACTGTTCACCTACAGCGGCGATTCAAACTACACGCACTAACCAAAACGTGGGGGCCTG
>JBEKCX010000676.1:0-9378 GCA_050014655.1 Occallatibacter sp.
CAGAAAAGGTGTACTCAGAGCTGCCGTAGCAGGGCCACTCGGTAAGGCACTTGAGAAAGCGGACCTTACCCGGTAAGGATGTGAAGAATGTGTCGATGAAGCCCTCGCGGTTGTAGTGGGCAATCATGCCAAAACACTGGCTCAGCCGGTTGTATAGCGCCTTGGTGAACTTGTTCTCCGGAAAGTCCGCTGCGATGAAGGCCATCAACTGGTTGGCGAACTTGGCTTTTTGTTCGGCGGTGCTCCACTTGGTTGGGGTGAAGGATTCGGACTGAAAATGGTGAACTGCTGCCATAATGCACTCTCCAAAAAATATGGAGCCCGTTTGGGGGGCTCCTGCTTATCTGTGTTGGTAAACGTCAAGTCGGCCAGTTCAGGGCCAACATGTCAGTCATCAGATGTTGCGAGATACCCCGGCGTTGAGGCCGGGGAGGGATAGCACGGCGCGCGGCGCGCGCGCCCCTGTTCTCGTCTTCCTTCGTGTCTACGCTATAAGTTTGTAACCAAAGCCGTTACCTCGTTGGAGACAACTGCAGGGCTTACGCCGCCTTCGCTGAATCGCGTCGGCGACGTGCCTGCTTCGCCAGTAGCTCTGGATCAATGGAGATGGGCTGGAACCGGCCCGACTCGGCGTTGTAAAAAGCGCCCTAGTGATTCAACTCCCCGTACCGCACGAGGCGCGTCATCATCGACAGCGCGCTGGTGGCAAGGACGTTGTTGACGAAGGGTTCCTGCCGTTCCAAGGCTTCAGCAGCCGAGCAACTGGGCAGTGAGGGGCACAAGCGGCCCGGCGGAACTTGGCAGCGCTTCGGGAACCTCTCCCTCTGGAAACGGGAAGCCGCTGCCCGGCTCGTACGAAACGATCGCTCACACGTTGCCAGACTTGGTGCCTGTCAGCCAGACAGTACTGCCTGCCAGCGCAGCAAATATAGCGGACTATGCCCTGATTTCCTAAGCGCCGCAACGTTCTGCTCGCCAATATAACTCTTGAATTGCACGGTCACATCTGCTATGTTAGTGTGCATAAAGTATGAAGAGGCCGCAAATGCAACCCGAACTCCATGAACTCGAGCGCTACGTTCAAGACGCCTTGGGCGTTTCCGTGAAAGCCACGCCTTGGAGCGGGGCCCGCCAGTTGCCCCCCGTCCTCAGGGAAAGATACAGTTTCGCGCAAGCGGAGTTGCTAGGACTACGCGCCCTTCTCGTCATCGACACCAGCTCCGAGGAACAGTCGCCGGCAACGGTGCGCAAGCACATGGACATGCTCCAAACCAAGAAGCACGCGGACCTTATCTATGTCCGCACACAGGTGACGGCATACAACAGGAAGCGGTTGATCGAGCAAAAAGTTCCGTTTATTGTTCCAGGCAACCAGATGTACTTGCCTATGCTGGCAATTGATTTGAGGGAGCATTTCCGCAGAATTCGCGAGGAGGCTCCCACCGTTAGCCCGTCCACTCAGGTTGTCGTCCTCCACGCAATGCTCCGCGACGCAGGTCAAGTGTTGATTCCATCTGAAATGGCCCCGCTGTTGGGATACTCGGCCATGACGATGACCCGCGCTTTTGACGAGTTAGAGACGGCTAGACTTGCTGAGGTGACGGTCCGCGGCCGGGAGCGTTGTCTCCGCTTCAACGGGGACCGAAGAGAAATCTGGGAGAACGCTCAACCCTTCCTTCGCAGCCCGGTGAACAAACGACTGTTTATCCGCCGCATTGATGGCGCGGAAGGCGCTATCCGTGCGGGACTCACAGCATTGGCTCACTACAGTATGCTGGCACCGCCGGCGTACACGACCTACGCGCTGAGCCGGGAAAGACCCGGATGCCAGCGAGATTGAGGTCTGGTGGTATTCTCCGGCGCGCTTCGCCGAACACGGCATGGTTGATCGGTTGTCGCTTTATCTTTCTCTGAGGGCTGACCACGACGAGCGCACCGAAACTGCGCTGGAAGAGATGATGGAGAAATTCAAATGGGACTTATATACTTAACACCCTCAACGACCGATTTTGTAAAATAACCTTATGAAAAAGTTACCGAAAGAATTGGATGAGATTCTCGGCAAGGTACTGGCTTACAGGCCTCCGCCGAAGTCCAAGGCCGCGAAGAAGCGTACTGAACAGGCAAAGAAGGTTGTCGAGCTGAAACGGGCTGCTGATTAGGGAATTTACCAATCATAAGGTTGATCGTTTGGGTTTGGCGGTGGTTTGGTATACGGTCTTGGATGCGTCGTATGTGTGATAGTGCAGTTGTCGAGGAGTGGAATGCCAAATGGGCTGACCGCAAAATCAAGTGATGGGGCGTATAAACCACTCGCCTGTATTTGGTCGTTATAGTGATAAATCTTTAAGTCTTCTTTTAGTTCGGCGGCTGTGACGTCACAAACGGCACCCAATGCAGGCATCGTATCACCACCGTCCACGGGTCGTTTCTCCGTTAGCAAAACAGAGAATCTGCAATAACTTGATGGATCTGCTTCGCCATGCTGAATTGGTGCGTGACCGTACATTAGTACCTGGTCACATCGAAGGAGGTGGGTCCAAACCGCCTGATAGAAGAATCCTTTTATAGTTAGCGCCGTTCCAGTTGGAATTCGGTTTTTATCGTTGTTGAGCGAAAATAGATCGTACGATTTTTTGCTTGGAATGGTACGCGAAACTGTTGGACTGCTTATCGTGCTTTTCCGGTTTGGCGGCTGGTTGGGCGCAGTAAGTTGTAATGCCACAAATCCTGCAAAGACTAAAAAGCAAGCGGCGCAAATCACACCTAATAGAAAACCGAATACCGTATATCCGCTCTTTCTTGGTTGCTGAACCAGGTTTGCTGACGGTCGGTACTCTGGCGTGTCACGCAGAACGATCCGGCCTTCTTTCGGTTTATCGTTCCAGCCGCCAACAGGCGTGATCGACATTAGCGCCTCCAAAGTTCAGGCGTACTTGAACTTGCACGGTTCAGGTTAGCTTGAATCTGAGCGCGTTGCAAATGCTATTTGCGTTGGATGTTAAGGTGCTGATTTACTAAGAGGACCGTACTGATGGATGCTGAATCTTTTGCAGAAGACTTGAAAGTCTACCGTGGATGCGAGCAAGCTCTTGACGCAGTTTGGCAGCTTCACGAGAAACATCGCGCGGCGCGTCTTGCGGCTCAAGAAGCTGAATCTGCACTTTTGTTAGATCACGACGTAGTTCGAGAATGTAGTACCAAAGCTCAGTGATGGTTGTCGGTTCCACTTCTGCATTTTACGCGATTAGGCGTTCATACGTCAGTCGCTTTCCATCTGTAGCCGCTATGAAGTTGTTTAGCCGCATCATCGTATGGTCCTTCACACTGGCGTTGTTCAGCCGGAAAACGACCTCGTTCACGTAGCGGTCCAGGTGCTTAGGGCTTACCTGGTGCCAGGTGCCGTTGATGCTGCGCTTCAATAACGACCAAACGCTTTCGATGCCGTTGGTGTGCGCGCCTTTCCTTACGTACTCCCCGGCGGAGTGCGTGACTACGTAATGGTCATACTCTTCGCCCTGCAAGCCGGTGTAACCCAGCGCTTCATCTGTACAGATGATGGAGCCAGCTGTCACACGCTGACGAATTGCACCTTGCAGTGTGACCTTGTCAGTGCCACTGACGGACTTTGCGATTGTCTTGCCTTCGCGGCAACGCATTCCAATCACAGTTGCTTTGCCAACTGCGCCGCGCCCGGCGTGCAGTTTCTTGTTGGCGTGCCTGTTCTTTTCTTTGCCGCCGACGAACGTCTCGTCCACTTCTACGATGCCCGTCAGCGTAGCTGGGGCATTGTCGCAGGCTTCGCGCAACCGTTGCAGCATGAACCATGCTGATTTCTGCGTGATGCCGATTTCTTTTGCAAGTTGCATGGAGCTGATGCCCTTGCGCGCCGTGACCACGAGGTACATGGCGTACAGCCATTTGTGTAGGGGTATGTGTGACCGCTCGAAGATGGTTCCGGTAGGCACGGTGAATTCCAGTTTGCACTGCCCACAGCGACGTACGCCTTTCTTGCGTTCACTGACGCGTCTCTTTTCGCCACATGTCGGGCAGACAGGGCCGTTTGGCCAGAGCTTGGCTTCAATGTGAAGGCGTGCGGTCTCAGCGTCGGGGATAAGGGCGAACAGTTGGAAGGTGCTGATCGTTGACTTGCTCATGTATTCATTTTAGGCTGAATTCAAGAGTTTCAGTGAAGTTTTCTTGCCCGTAAAGGCTCTGTTATCAGGTGTTTGAAAAGTATTTCTGGAGGTTTTATGGACGTTTTAGAGTGTCCGTCTTGCAGGCTAATCAAACCGATTTTAAGGCGCGCCCACCCTAGACTTTTCACTGGAAGCTCGAGACTTTCAGCGCCTGAATGGAATCGGCTAGCGAAACTTCCGGCTGAGCAACGTACGCCTGAAGAAGACCGGCAAATGGCCGACCTTCTGTTATTGCTGAGCCGAGATCAGTGGTCTTTTCCTGCTCTTGTGTATACAGAACATATAGATGATCTAGTTGCCCACGTAGCCCAAATGCGATTTGAGGCGCAGCAGTCACTGTGGCGAGCAATTGGTCAAGCAGCCACGCACGTTCTGCACGAAGACGACTTTGAGCCTTTAAAATGGCCGCCACAGTCGCGCGAAGTTCCTCTGGAGTATCCATGCGCTACAGTTTAGCAATTGAGGGTGTTAAGTATATAAGCCCCATTCAAATGGTAAAGGGTTTGGAAGTCTTCCGTGAGCACTTCCGGAATTATGCCGACCGCTATGTGCTCATCGGTGGCACCGCATGCGATATCGCCATGACCGAAGCCGGACTCGCATTCAGTTAGATAACGCATTTGTTCAGGTTTTCTGGGAATTTGTGCGGGCGGGCGGCTACGCAGTTCAGGAGAAGTCAACCGGCGAAAAGCAATTCTACCGCTTCCAGAAGCCCACGAACGCGAACTTTCCTTTCATGCTGGAGTTGTTCTCACGGCAACCCGATGTATTGCAGGTTACCGAAGGCAGCCACCTCACGCCGCTACCGGTTGACGAGGATGTGTCCAGCCTTTCGGCGATTCTCCTGGATAACGACTATTACGATTTCATCCGAGCCGGCAGACAGGAGATCGACGGACTCCCCTGGGTGGACGTCGCGCAACTGATCGCTTTGAAGGCGCGGGCATGGCTTGATCTGACAGAGCGCGCAAGGCGTGGTGAACAGATCGACAGCAAGACGATCAAGAAACATAAAAACGATGTGTTCCGGCTTTACCAGATTCTCGATCCAGCTATTGATCCAGCGGCTCCGGAGACCGTCAAGGAGGATGTTCGCGAATTCATCTCCCGCATGCGCGTCGAGGAAGTTGACCTCAAATCCCTGGGTCTGCGCACCGGCACACGCGACAGTATTCTGGGAGAAATCGCCAGAGTGTACCGTCTCGCAGAGAGTGAATAGTTCCAGGCCTGTCGCTTACACCGGCCTATTTTCTGAAAGTTTCTGCATCACAATCGCGGATCGACGGGATCGCCTGAATCTTCCTGCCCTATTATTCATCTTCTCAGCCAAGGAGATAGGATGAGGATTGCGAACTCTTGCCCTTGTTGAACCTCGTTAGAAACCCAATAGTCGGTCAGTTTGTTGCGAGTCTCCTGCCCGGTCATGCGCTGGGTAATCCATTTTTCACTGCGGCCCAGCTTGCGCCAATTCTCACGGGACCGCTCCAACGCTAGAACGGGATCTGCAATCTCCTGCATCCGCTCGTATCCCACCTTGGCCAGCCACAGCTTGATTGGCTCGGCCTTGGGACTGGGGATGGATCGAACCAGACGCAGAAGCGTCTCGGCGGTGGCCACATCGGTCAGGTAATTCTTGCCGTCGGAGACAGGCAATTTCAGTTGGTGACAATTTGTCACCAACTGACTGCCTTCCTAGTTCAGCTTCTGGTGACTTCTGTACAGGCTCTGCATCGTTAAGACGGGACACGGCGGCGGCGGCCAAGGGAAACGTCCAACGATGTGATCCTGGTGAACATCTCAGCCAGACCGTCCGCATAGATGTCTTTGTGCTCACACGCGACGGTGTACTTCAGTCCACGGGTCTTCCCGAAGGTCACGTCGTAGGTGTCTCGCCAGTTGAGGCGGATGATGACGTGGTTGATGCCTTCCGTGGCGAAATTGGAGGGCAGCTTGAAAGCCAGGCCATCCTCTGAACTTGTCAGATGGCGCGCTCCGGTCATGGCGATGAACATTCTCCCGCCGAGCTGCTGGAGAATGGTTTGAGCCACATCGGTCGGACTGCTCTTCGCTTCTTCTGTGACGATAGTTTCAGCTTCTTGGCTCATGATGCCTCCAGAGGTTCAAGCAGCTTACGCCGATCAATGTTGTCAACGGCGTGCATTATCTGCGAACGCCGGAGCCGTCACACCGTCAGATTTACGTCATGGATTTTCTCATCACAGGCGATGAAACAGGTTCGCAGCCGTTCGATTTCGAGTTTTGTGAACCCTTTCTGGCCGCAGAGTTGTTCCCAGTTTGCCTTGACGGTCTGTTGCATCGCTTTTGCGATCGAAATACCCTCAGAACGCGATAGTCCGAAACTTGCAATATCGGTCAATGCGTTTTCAATCGTCGCGCGTCGCCCACTGCGCCCCACTCCGATAGCCAGATCTCGTTCGGTTCCAACCTGGGGAAATGAAACTACGTCGTAGGCCGGAGACAATCGCCAGCCGCGGCCATCCCACAAAAAGCCGTGGTTGCGCAGGTGGTCGTCATTGTTGCTGCAGAGGATGTTGAACACCATTCTGCGCCACAATTGTCTGGTGTCCTCTGTTGGCTCCGATCCAAGACGCCGCAACTGATCTGCCAGCTTACGGTAGCTTTGCTGCGAGGACTCACTCTCATGCGCACCGAGGATTGTCAGCCCAGAGATAAACGGGACGCGCCGGTATCCCCGATCATTTGGCACCCGGTCGAAACGTTCGATGAGATAAATGTCTTGGTCGAGCACTTTCTCAATCCTCACAGGTGGCACCGTGATCCCAACTTGTTCGGCGAGCCTCATCGTGACGTATTCAACACGGCACATAGGGCTGCGATCATCGGCGCGACCGAACTTCGCAATCCATTGTCGGCCGTCATATTCCGTGGTTGCCTTCGGGCGCGCGCCGCCGAGAGAGGAGCCGCGCAAGAAAAAGCGCCGATGCTTTCGCGGCAGATTCTCCGCTGTATCTAGCTCTCGGACTGCTTCGAGCATTCCCGGCAAATCGAGGTCTTCACCAACGATGTCATCCTCGGCCCCTTCATTTTCGATCCAAGACACCATGCGGCGTGGGCCGGACAGGTCAGCACCAAATGCGAGCGCGCCAACGCGAGATTCTCCTGTTGCGACCAGATAGTCGAATTCTGAGAGGGTCTGCGCACCGGCTGCGCGCTCCATGAGATGACGCCCCCAACCGTCAGGAGCGGCATCTCGGATGCCATTAAAGAGAACGAAGCCTTCTTCGGTGATGTACTCTCGGTCGGCATCAGGGGACGTCAGAGGCAACTGAATCGGATCGATCGCCACCCTATCCTTGCGCTGGAGATAGCGCCGTCCATATCGAAAACGAGTTCCTGCCTCGCGGCCAGTACCCGTGGTCTCCAATATCCCGGCAGGCACCGGGCCCTCTTCCAGATAGACGTAAACGTAGGCTGTTGGCATGGCTCACTCAAAAATTGAATTTGTCTGATGGGTTCTTAGATTTTCTGAAATCACGCGGTAGATTGCCGATGTCTTGCTGAAGGGCCACGCTATCGCTTTCGGGAGCGACCAGGTCACCGAGACGCCGGTGAAGGCCAAGAACCCAGAGGGCCGTGGCAACAATTCCGAGGCCTACTGCGGGGTCTCCCTCCTCCAGTCGCTGCACCGTTTTCGGGTTGACCATCATGCGCTCCGCCATTTCGCTCATCGATATGTGGCGCCGCTTACGGGCGACAGCAATATCCCGACCCAGCTTCTGAATCTGGTCGATTGCGTTTTCGGATAACGCTAGATATGCGCGAGATGCTTTGCTCATAAAACATTATACCTCTATATGGGAGTTTTATTGAGTAAATAACCCCTGTAATGGGTAGTAGCGTATCACGCGCTGATGGGCATTACGCCGCCTTCGCTAAAGTGCGTCGGCGGCGCGCCTGCTTTTCCAACAGTTCAGGATCGATTGAGATTGGCGCAGAGCGGCCCGACTCGGCATTGTAGAACGCGCCTTGGTGATCGATCTGGCCGTACCGCATGAGGCGCGTAATCATCGACAGTGCACTCGTGGCGAGCACGTTGTTGACGAACGGTTCCTGACGCTCCAAAGCCTCCGCAGCAGAGCAACTCGGCAGCGGCCCCTCACCCAGCGACGTATCCATAATCGAGGGAAACAACTCGGTAACGGTACGCAGCCGAGTCTTGGACCGGCGATTGACGCAGTTGAGGGGCTGACCAAGGACGAACTGGCCATTGCTGGCGTTGTTCCCAATGTCCAGCCAGTACCGAACACTGCGCCAGGGCCCCATGACGTTATTGAAGGCCTCGTGCATCTCTCGCCGGGCCGCGCGAGTATCGACACAACTGATGACGAAGTCGACCGTGTTGTCGTAGCTGCTGCCGGCGTTGTTTTGCGCACCCTGGCTGAAGAATGTCTCGTCAGAGTGCCAGGAGAGCTGGTGGAAGAGGTTGATTCGGTTGATGAGGATCGTGGCCTTGTTTTGCCCAATGTCGGCGGTGCCGAAGGGTTGGCGAACGCAGTTGGTGGGCAAAACGGTGTCGGCGTCCATCACTGTCACCTGGAGACCATTGGTAAAGCCCCATGCGATCAGTGCGTGGTGCAAGTAGGGCAGTCCAAAGAGGACGGCGCTGCCGTTGCCTCCCGCGCCGATCACGAGAACGCGGAAACCACGCCGGCTGGAGCCGGTGTCTGGCATATGGTGAGTGATCTTCATTGGGCTGCTCCTTGCAGGTTGGGAATCTGGTAATCTATGCCGCGATGGGCAGTGGTGCGGGCTCTTGCAAGCCCGCATCGTTGGTTTCCTGCTCTATGGGGTCCGCTATCGCGACCAGGATGTCTGTAGCGGTTTTCTGGATGAGGCTCAGACTGGCCATCAGAAGGTCCGCGTCGCCCTCGTAGAGCCCGATGTAGGTCTCAGAGGCTCCGTTGGTAGCGAAGCCAAGCGAAGAGCACACGACGTGCGCCACGGCCTCGGCCTCCGTCTCACGCACCTTCTTGGTGGTGTTCTTGCGACGGTCGCCCTTGTGCAACTGCTCGTGAGCGTACTCGTGGACCAGTACAGACAGGGTTTCTGCTTCCGTCATGCCGGGCTTGAGAACGATTCTGCCGCCGTGGGAGACGCCATCGGCTTGCATCGTGGAGTCGCCGTATTCGAGGGTTAT
>JBEKCX010000677.1:0-2603 GCA_050014655.1 Occallatibacter sp.
GCGAGCATGCTGCCGTCGGCCATCTGCGCGTAGGACTGGTTGGTATCGAAGGTCCACTCGCCGGGAAACAGCGCGTCATTCGCCGCCGCCTGCACTTGATACGGTGCCCACGCTGGGCCGAGCGGAATCGAATAGAACAGAGGCGGCAGTGGTCCGGGCACGACGTCCATCGGCTTCGGTCCGACGTCCAGGTCGTACATGGAATCCGTGACGGTCTGCCCTTCGATCTGCACCGACCAATCCTTCTTCAGGCTCCATCGCTGAATCCGGAAGGACATCGTGATGATCTGGAACGGAAGATTGGTTCCGTTGCCTGGCGCCGAAGCCAGGAGCAAGCCGGTCACGGTGTGGTAGGTCGGGTCCGTCGTGTAGCCCGTGATCAACACCTGCACGCCGTTGATCACGACTTCCTTGTTCTCCATGGACGTGTCGAAGGCATCGCCGCTGGCCCACGTGACCGAGGTGCCGGTGACGTTGCAGGTTCCATGAAGTCCGGGGATGTCCGGATGCGTCATTGAGACGACCTGCCCGACCTCGTTGCCGAGACCGAGCAGGGTGGTCTGCCATGCGGCCGCGCGCGCATCACGCCACTCGGCGGGATTCACGCCGCCGATCTCCTCGCGCGTCCGAGTGGCTGCGATCCGCAACGCCTGGCTCAACGTCGAGCACCCCACCGAATGCATTTGGCTCGTGAGCGGAGATCCGCCGCGCCCGTAATACCCCGCGTGGCTCTTGTCGCAATACTCAGCCGTGTTCGCCTGGTACTGATAGGCGACATCGGCGAACGAAAGCACCAAGTGCTCGAATCCGGCTTGAATCGGTGTCAGCCGCAGAGTTTGAAACAGAGAGTTGGCGAGCGTGTACGCATCCACGGCACTGGCGTTGATGCGGCAGCCAAGCTTCAGCTTGCCGAACTCCCAGGTGTAGAAGCCAAGGCAGCAGTTGAGCACCTCGGTGAGCCAGTCGCGAAACGGCTTCTGGCTGCTGATGATTCCCTGGAACTGGAACTGTGTTTCCACGCCGGTGCCGAGGATGGCTGCCACCTGGTCGGCCGCGATCTCGGCCGCTCCGCTGCCATCGCCCACTATCAGCGACGGCAACACGAATGTGGCGAGCTGCGCGAACGACGTCGGGCCGCTTCCGCCGGCAGGATTTGACCCGGTCGATGGATCGCCATACAGACCCATCGCACGCAGCAGCATGTTGACGGCGATCCAGAACGGATTGATGAGTCCCTTGACCGCCGTCCGGTTCCCGTTCTGGTCCCACGTCCAGCCCCACATCCCGTAATCGATGGGGACGGTCATCTGGTGCTGGTCGGGTGTGCTCGGCTGAATCGTGGTGGATTTGACGATGCGAATCTCGCACGCCGCCGTGCCCGCCGCGTAAACATTCGGCTCCCAGACCTGTGGCGACCCCTGGCCGAGCGAGAAGTAGTCGGTGCTCGCATTCGCCGGGTCGCTGCCGGTGACGTAGCGCAGCCCCATGCCCGGCTGGTATTTGGTGACGTTCAGATTGCCGTCGAGCTTGAGGCCCTGCCATAAGTACCCATCGACCATGGGCGCCACTACGTATCGATAGCCATCCGCGTTCGTGACAACCATCGACGCGGTGAATCCGCCGAGAGGCCCGGCACTGAGAATGCCGAGCGAGTCGGCATAGCCCGATTCGTCGCGGTAATCGACCATCAAGGCCGTGGCCAGGAAGGCGAACAGTGGGTTTCCACCGCTGTTGCACCAGATTTCGGGCAATGCCAGACCCCAGATCGTGTCCGAAACAATCGAAGTCGCGGTAACTGTGTTGCGTCCGAAGCCGAGGAAGCCGGTTGAATCGTCCTTGATGACGACGCCCTGTGGGTCGGCCTGGTGCGCGCCGAAGTAGGGCGCCATGCCATGCACCTGGCAACCGTTAGCCGATTCGAGATAATAGTCGCAGGTCGTGGGATCGCCGCCCGCCGCCGTCACCGCCGCGGCGCTGTGCCCTCTCGTGGCCCACGGACAGTTCACGCCATCGTTGTAGATCTTCCAGCACTGGCGACTGAGTTGCCGCTCCGGGTACTGGTTCATGATCTGGAAGAAACCGTCGGAGCAGGTGACCGGGAAAATCGGCGTGCCATCGCTGGTGAAACTTTGGATGACGCCTTTCCACAGTTGCAGCAGAATCCCGGAGTTCACATGGAAGAGACACAGGTCGATCTCGGCGTACTTCAGGTCCGTGTCGTTGGCGAGTTGCGTCATCACGCGGTCACCGTTGCCGAAGGTGAAGCGCACGTTGTCCGAGGTGCCTTTGATGTCCTGCGAGATCAGGACGTCTGAGCCCGGCTCGCCGATCCCGATCACGCGCGGCAGGTATAGCTGGCCGCCCACCGTGACGCGACGGTCGGAGAGATAGATATCCGCGACCGCGGATTCGCGCACGCGAATGTGGACCAAGGGGATGATCTGCTGGACTTCGGAGAGCAGGGCGGTGGACAGCGCGGTCGAGGGGAACCGCAGGCAGGTGGAGTTGACCGCGTAGGTGGGGGCTTGTGTCGGATCGACAACCTCGATGAGGTTCAGTCCGACCTGGACAGCGTTGCGCAGGTATTCGAAGGAGATCGGCGC
>JBEKCX010000678.1:0-2927 GCA_050014655.1 Occallatibacter sp.
ACCGCCTTGCCTGTCGCCGTCATAATGAGCAGCGCATCATCGGAAAGATTGTCCGCCACCAACAGCTCTCCGCCAACGAACGGACCGGGCTCCACCACCGCAATCGCCGCCGGATACGGCACCCCCATCGTCCCATCCTTCCCGCCAACCAGCTTCGTCCTCCGCGTCCCCTCCAGCTTCTGCAGCCCAATCGGGATCAATCTCTCCGGCGTAATCCTCCCCGCATCGAACCCATACACCGCAATCCCATTCCCCGTCTTCGCTGTTCCCTGTTCCCTGTTCCCTGTGTTCTGTTCCCTGTTCCCTGCTCCCTGCTCTCCCGTCGGGTCCGTCAGCGAAGCCATGCTCGCGTACAGATAATGTCCACTGGGACTGAACGCCAGCCCCGAGTACAGCGTCTGTTTTCCCGTCATCGCCGTCCGGTCATCGGGAAAGTCCGTAACCCTCCCCGTCTGCGCATCCATCACCGCCAGCGACTGTTCATACTTCGACTCGAACGTCCCATACCCCGCGTTCACCGTCACCACATACCGCCCATCCGGCGACACCACCATCGACACCGGCTCCGAGTTCACCCGCTGCGGACTTCCCGGCACCGCACCTTGCCGCGCCCGCTGCCGCCAGTAAAATCGCGCCCAACCCAACCCGCGCTCCACTCCACACTCCGCATCCACGCATCGCCCTACCCCTCGAAGTACTCATCCACTTCACCCTAACAAATCCCTCTTGTGCTTCCATTACAAAACTCTTACACCCCGCCGGAACCGCGCCCTGCTAGCGTCGAATCTAACAGGAAGTACCGCAACTTCCGAGGTCAATTCAACCCAATGTCACCAACCCTCCTCATCCCCGAAGCGCCCGCCGCCGGGCCCCGCGCGCAAAGCTCCGTCCCCGTCTCCGCGCCCATCCCCACCGAGGGACTCGCCGCCCACCGCATCGCCGCCGCTCGCCGCTCCGCCGAGGTCGCCCGCCGCGTCAAACAGGACCTGCGCATGGGCCGCGCCTACCAGCAGGGCCGCATCAACTGGATCACCACCGTCGTCATGGTCCTCTTCCACGTCGGCGCCATCGCCGCGCTCTTTTGCTTCTCCTGGAAGAACCTCGCCGCCTTCGCCATCACGTACTTCTTCGCCATCAACGTCGGCATCGGCATGTGTCGTATCACCGCCTGCTTACGCACCGTGGCTATCGCGTTCCCCGCTGGCTGGAGTACTTCATCACCGCCTGTGGAACCATGGCCCTCGAGGGCGGCCCTATCTTCTGGGTCGCCACCCATCGCGTCCACCATCAGAACTCCGACCACGAGGGCGACCCCCACACTCCGCGCGACGGCGCCTGGTGGTCGCACGCCGGTTGGATCATCTCCGGCCGCGCCCTCCACTCCGAGACCGCTCTGCTCGGCCGCTACGCCCCCGACCTCACCCGCGACCGCGGCCACGTCCTGCTCAGCCGCTTCCACTGGCTCCCGCTCGTCCTCTCCGGCCTGGCGCAGATCGCCATCGGCGCGGCCCTCGCGCCCGCCGGCCACATCTTCTACGGCGCAGTCTCCATGCTCCTGTGGGGGACCTTCCTCCGCGTCACCATCGGTCTGCACGCCACCTGGCTGGTCAACTCCGCCACGCACATCTTCGGCACCCGCCGCTTCGACACCCACGACGACTCGCGCAACTCCTGGTGGGTCGCCCTCCTCACCGGCGGCGAGGGATGGCACAACAACCACCACGCCCATCCCGTCAGCGCCCGCCACGGCCTCGCCTGGTACGAGTTCGACCCCAACTACTACGGCATCTGGCTCCTCGCCAAACTAGGCCTCGCCACAAAGGTCCAGATCGCCCGCTTCGACCCCGCCAACCCCAAACCCGCCGGCGTCCTCTAACCTTCCCCCCCCATCCAATCAAACTTGGGGAATTATCCCTTTAACTCCCTTTGTTTTAAAATGGGCGTCCACCTAGACAACAATCTTCCTATAGTGGTTGCTGGTTTCGGTACAATAACCGCATGAGTGCGTGCCCGGAGTGGTTGACAGCTTGGTCTACGTTCGCAGTGTTTATCGCCACCGCTGCGCTTTGGATATTCACTGCACTTTTGTGGTGGGCTGCGCGTAATGAATTTATCGCCACTCATCGCCCGAGGCTCAGGATAAGGAATTTTACCGCTGATAATTTCGGACAAGTAGTGGTTCGAGTTCTTCAATTTAATATTTTCAATATCGGAGATTCCGTCGCTAAAGATATACGAATTTCTTACGCCTATTTGTGGACGGAAGACATTTCTGATGTTATTTCCCTGTTCGAGAATTCTCCACGAAACCTTTCCGTCGGCACTCCCATAGAACCAGGGGACATTAGCACCCAATCTGTTGCAGACCTCGAATGGGAAAAGCAAAACATATCTGATAAAGAAATCTTCTATCGATGCGGAAGAAGATTTTTCATAATAGGAAGAGCGATCTACAAGGATAGGCTTGGTGTTGATCGGAATACAGGGTTCCTGCGTGAGGCTGAGATTTCAAAAATCCAGGAACAAGGGGTGACTATTGAACGCATAAGCGGTTTCAAAAAAGTCAACGATTCCGACTATGAATATGAAGATTAAGGGATAATTCCCCAAACTTGTCATCCTGAGCGGCGTCTGGCGCGTACTTTGCACCAGACATAGTCGAAGGACCTGCCGTTCCTATCGTCCCACCTCAACCGCTCGTCCCTTTCTCCCAAGAAACTCCCGCTTGTTCTTATAACCGCGCAACAACCTTCACCCCTCCGGCAGCCCCAACCCCCGCTCCACCATCTCGCCCGCCCTTACCAGATCCACCTCTTTCACCTCCAGCGTGTAGCAGTCCTCGTCCTCCACCTTCCCCTCTGCGTTGGCCGCAATGCGGTTCCAGATTCCTGCCTCTTCCAGCACCCGCGCCACATCCTCCGCGTCGC
>JBEKCX010000679.1:0-3574 GCA_050014655.1 Occallatibacter sp.
GACAACACGGCCGTGGCGCATTGCACCGTGTTGTTGGAGAGCCTGAAGGCGCCCGATCCGCTGGCTCACATGGTCGCGACCGCGGAGGCTGGATCGGAAGAGGAGCTGAACGCGATCGTCGAAGGGCTGATCGGCGGACGGCACGATGTCACCGCGCTGGGACGCAAGAAGCCGTTCGACACGGACGATCTAACATAAGTTGATTTGGGCCGGCGAAATTTTTCAGCGGGAGATTGCGATTTGAGCGGTGCGGTGGGAGCGGAGTTTTCAGCCGTGGTGACGGACATCCGTCTGCAGTCGCGCGAGGGCGCGGCGGTGCGCTGGCGGATGACGCTGAGCCGCACGGAATTTGCCGTGGGCGATGTGGGCGTGCTGCGGGCGGTCTCGCGCGGCGGAACGCGCATCCAGGTCCCCGTGCTGGCGGTCGTCGCGGACGAGGCGAGCGACCTGTGGCACGTGGTGGAGAAACCGCTGGCCGCCGGAACCGACGTGGTGGGTCAAGTCACCCGCTGAGCGGGGCCTATTGCGACGGGTGCCCCATTCATCGCGGTTTTATCGCGATGAGTGGGATTGCTGTGCTGACTCTCGTCGGCGAGCGGGCCCTTGCGGGGGTTGGCGGTTGACGCAGGCGTCCGAGGTTGCGCGGAGGTCCGATCACCCATCTCAGAAGCGAGATGTGGGGCACCCGGCTGATTCAGATCTAATGATTATTTTGTAGATCTCTATACATACTATGATGTATTCTCGCTTCTGTGACAGAGCAACCCAAGATGAACGTGTCAGGTGTCCGTCGACTTCCGAAGCGGGGACTGCCCTCTGACTTGACTATTTACAGTGGAACCGCCGAACAGCTTCTCCGTTCGCTGGATCCCG
The DNA here is from genome assembly GCA_050014655.1 of Occallatibacter sp. Classification (GTDB taxonomy): domain Bacteria; phylum Acidobacteriota; class Terriglobia; order Terriglobales; family Acidobacteriaceae; genus Telmatobacter. The sequence goes on from JBEKCX010000679.1 coordinate 874, forward strand.
CGATCAAGTTCGACCTCATCATCAGTTCTCCCCCGTACAACATCGGAAAACCGTATGAACAAAAGACCGAACTCGCTCTATATCTCAGGCAGCAATCCCAACTGATTGATTTGATGGTTTCACGCCTGTCTACGTGTGGGAGTATCTGCTGGCAAACGGGCAATTATGTGCAGAATGGTGGAAAGACCAAGGGTAGAATTTTCCCGTTAGATTTCTTGTTCGTCTCACTGTTTCAGAAACACGATCTACAACTTCGCAACCGGATCATATGGCATTTTGGCCATGGTCTCCATTGCAAGCACAGGTTCAGCGGTCGTTATGAAACTATCCTGTGGTACACGAAAAGTGATGATTACATATTCAATCTGGACGATGTCCGAATCGAATCTAAATATCCAGGGAAGACTTCCTATAAAGGGCCTAATAAGGGTCACCTCTCCGGAAATCCAATGGGAAAGAACCCGGAAGACTTTTGGGTCTTCGAGGACGTGTGGGATATTCCGAACATCAAGGGAAATCATATCGAAAAGACCACGCATCCATGTCAATTTCCCATTGGCCTCGTCGAACGGCTAATACTAGCGCTGTCTAGGAAAGGAGGGCTCGTCTTTGATCCGTATGCTGGCGTGGCGTCGACCGGGGTCGCGGCTGCTCTACACGAACGAAAATTCCTAGGGGCTGAGATACGCAATGACTATAGCGTTGTGGGTAAGAAACGTATGCTAGACGCAGTGAATGGCAAGCTGAAATACCGCTCCCACGACACGCCGATTTACGATCCCAGTCGGTCTAAGCTATCTCAAAAACCTACGCGGTAAAGGACGGGTATTTTTTTCGGATATGTTTCACGAGGTCGAGGTGGAACTTCTTCCATCCCTGTGATCCGACATAGTTCTGCTTTAGAGTCTTCGATTTCCAATCAAATCCCTTAAGTGCCTGGATGTATTTATGACATTTGTCTGGCGACTTAGTCGCCGGGTCATTAGCCAGCATTGACTTCAACAGCTTTAGGAAAGCTGTAACGCCTCTGTTAGTTGCGATGACGTACTCTGATGGAGTGTCCCATTCATCTTTGAATGTGGTTCTCACCAGTGAAAAATAGTTCGCTAGATAGGTTACATAATCTGCTGGTGTGTTGGTTGGGAATACATTTCGCAGCTCACCCTTCGGGCCAACCAGCCCCTTTAGGTCATAGCCGGAGACACCCTTCAAGGTCAAGGTTTGCTTGCCAAGATCGAGCACCCTCAGTTTCTTCTTGAATGGACTTCGTTGTGCTAGGTCCACTGCAACACGTATAGCCATTAGTTTGCTGTCTTTTTGGCAAATCGAGTCGTCCTTTTCGTATTGCAAGTATGCTACGAGATTTGGATCCATTCGCCTCGAATTATCATTGATTGCGACGAAAGTATTTTGCTTTTGTTTTTTGGACAGTCCCTTAACTCCGACTACTGCGAGGTTGAACTCTTGCCGTGTCGCTATTGGCGTTTCTGCAAACCCGAAGAGTCGATGTTGGCCGTCTAGTAGCTCCATGGTTCCGTATGCTAAGGGTATAGATAACACTACAAGATCGTGCGCTCCGGTCGTCAGCGTAAGTGCCTTAGACGTTAGGTTTTCAATTTTTGCAGACTTCTCCAATTCGTATACGGAAACTTTTGTTTCGTCGAGGCTAACAACGATATTTGTAGGAAGAAGTGCATCATATTTCGAAACGAACTTCCTAATACCTGGCAATCTTTTCTTGGAAACCATGCGCTGATAGGCTTCAGCGTTTCCGATTGCTCGCCTAAATAAACAACATGTCTTCAGTAGCTAGCGTAATCACGAATCGCATCTGTCAATGCGTCGTAATATGCAAGTTCGTTATCCGTCCAGACGCACACGCCTGCGGCTTTAGCAGCCTTTATCTCGCTGGCGTCGACTTCGTAGCCGGTCATCGTTAGAATCGTGGCGTCTGCGTGCGCCGCTGCGGCGAGAAGTTTCAGGTCGCTGATGTGCGCGCTAAACCCACCGGCGATCTTTCCAGCTTTATTGGATCCGACAATTGTGACGCCGAGGGTCTTGTCGCGCGCCCAGAGGTCTAGCGGACGAGTCTTCTCGTGTACCGTTACCTCAAATTCTTTTGTCGTGGAAGAGTTCGGAAGGCTCTCGAATCCCGCCCTCTCGAAAAGACTTCCAACTCGCTGATTAAGTTTAGGCCCCTTCTCGTTATCGACCTGAGCGCTCAAAATATCCTCCACAAGAGCTTGTGGCGAGTCTCAATATCTGTGGATGCAAAGTCAAGGAAAGTTTGCTTATTCCACGGTGACGGATTTGGCTAGGTTGCGGGGCTGGTCTACGTCGCAGCCGCGGCGGACGGCGATGTGGTAGGCGAGGAGTTGGAGGGGGACGACCTCCAGGATGGGCAGGAGCAGCTCCGGGGCGGGGGGGATGTGGATGGTGTGTTCGACGAGCTGAGCGATCTGGCGGTCGCCCTCGATGGCGATGGCGATGACGCGGCCGGAGCGGGCGGTGACCTCCTGAATGTTGCTGAGGGTCTTCTCGTACTTGAGGACGGAGGCTGGGTCGGACGGGTCCTGGGTGGCGATGACAACGACGGGGAGGGTCTCGACGATGAGGGCGTTGGGGCCGTGCTTCATCTCGCCGGCGGGGTAGCCCTCGGCGTGGATGTAGGAGATCTCCTTGAGCTTGAGCGCGCCCTCCA
>JBEKCX010000680.1:0-7326 GCA_050014655.1 Occallatibacter sp.
CCAATGAGCCAAGATTTTCTCCTGCTTTTTGGTCGGCCTCAGCGGATATCTGAACGTACGGATCATTCTACCTGGGTTAAGGCTAGATCATGGTTGAGGGAATGTCAAACCTGACCAGTACCCGGAAATTCATGCCCGGGAACTTTCTCACCCTTGAGGCCGTCGGCCGATTTGTTCTCTATTGGCTACTTGGCGCCGACCCGTGAGATCACTAGCTCGTTCCTGGCGCTCGCAAGCTCGTCCAGGGCGTCGATGATGTGACTCATTCGGGGGTCATTGCTGGAGCGAGAGTACGGAAAGGGTGGGGGAACCCCATGTTCCTTCTCGTAGTTCGTGAAGGCGGTCATCAAGGATGACGTTGCCTTCTCCACGTGAGCTTCGGCAGCCGTTCGCTGAGCCTCGACGAAACGATGAGCAACCCGATGCGCGAGATCGTCCATACTTGGCGCGCTACAAAAGAACTTTAGCGAAGCATCGAGTGGGGCCCTGAAGGTCCAAGAGCGGCGAATTGTGCTCGGAGCGATTGTTGACTCCACGATCCGGTGGTCATGATAGGAGCGGATGAACGCAGGTGAGTACCTCACCACGCGCTTTCGGCATGATTGTCGGCTGCGGTCAAAGGTTCGCGGTCCATTACAAGGTCAACTTTTTGATTTGCTTTAGGCACTCGGCCACCCCGCGAGCGCGATGAGCTTCCGCTTCTCGTACAGCCTGATCTAGGAGAACGAGCTGTCGCTCTTTGTTTGCCTCCGCGTTCGGGCGAAAAATCGGAAGCGTCTGAAGAACATGTGCCTTGAAGTCGATCACGTTTTGAAACGGTTTCATCGGCATTATAGCGGCTGCCTTGCAGCCCTTCATGAGGGTTTCAAGCATGATATCCATGTCGGTTACTCCTATCAAATCCGGTTCGGCACCTGAGTTTTTCACGGCATCAGAATCCGGTTGCACGACCCCAACCTGAGCTAGTCTCTGCTGAAAGGCGCCCCACCACGCGTCCGACACGAGTCCAGCACGGCGAAGACGCTCTACAGCCGGATACGGATGCAAGATCGCTACGAAGCCGATGTTTCGCGACACGCCTTGGTGAAGATGAAGGAAGCCGAGATCAGAGAGCTTAGCCATTCGGTCACGCCAGGAACGGACACCCCTTGCCCCCCGCAAGCCAGCCGTTTCAGCGTAGAGTCGCTCATCGGCGATTTCGACGATGCCCTGGCCATAATTGTCGCACCAGACGCCAAGGTATGTCCTGGTCAAGTCCATGTCGCCGCTAACGGACTTCTCAGCTAGAATGCGCAAAATGATCGGCATCACGCGAGGGACTTGGCACCATCCTGCCTCACCAGGTTGGGGCCACACGTCGGCGCCAATGTTTGGCCACAACTTCTCTAGAAGTTGTTTCCTCTTTCGTGTCTGTCCTACGGCGAGCGACATGGATCTCTATAGGTGGTGACTATTTTCAGCGGGTGTCGGGCGTGAACTGCTCCCACATGAGATGCTTCTAGCGGCACTCGAGTTCAAGCGTGCCATTTTCTGGCATCACGTACAAGTAAAATCAAGTGCTTACGCGCACGACGCTGTATCCGACGTTTCCTGTATCCCGGTGTAACCTCTTGCAGGGGCCTGGTGCGGCTGTATCTTGGCTGAACGAGGAGTATTACCATGCTGGGACTTACAGGGCTGTCCGAGCCAAAAATGTACGAAGGGCCAGCCGTTCGAGTACTGCGGGTTCTTCGAGACTACAATCGCCCTCTGCCCCAAGACTTCCTCGCCAAGGTAACTGGTCAGAGTATCGAGTCGGTGGATGATGCGCTCGCTCTGCTCCTGCGTGAACGTACAGTCACCATTGACGGTGACAACAACGTAATGCTCAACCGCGAGAGATGAGCTTACTGACACCGGAGTCCGTAAGCGCCGGACTCTTGGCTGCTGCGCTAGCGGGGCTTTTGTCGGCAACAGAATTGAGAAACGTCCAATATCCTCGCACCTTTAGTCTGCTTCGAAGTTCGCGCGCACTGTGGTTATACGTTCTGATCTATGCCGTTGCTGGATTCCTATTTTCCTTAGGATCCACGTGGCTTGTGGACAGCCATTCGGTCAGTAGCCTACCAAAGAGTGTGTGGCTGCGAGCGCTGCTCCTTGGACTCACCACCAAAGCTCTCCTAAAAGTCAACTTTTACACGTTTTCAATAGGTACTGACAAACGGAGCATTGGTCCCGAGCTTTTGCTTAACTACTTTGAGCCTGACCTCCTCCGACAAATCGTTTGGGACGAGGACCAGGCTCGCAAGCGTTTCATTAGAGCATCGCCCGCCGCTCAACTGCAACTCAACGTGATTCAAGATGTCATCCGACAAAACATTCCGAAAAATCTGAGTCAAGCTGAGCGAGCGGCATTTGATGTTGAGTTGACTACAGCCAGACGACCGGAGGAGGCGTTGCAGGTGTTTCTAGGATTTGCAGGGCCTACCACTTTCAGTAGGGTTTTCCCTTAACACCTATCGCGGTTGACAACAGGCATTCCGCGTGATGAACGCGCATGCCGGGTGAAGTGGTGCAACATGCGTGTCTGTCCACTTTCCCACATAGGAATCCATCGCAATTGATTCATCCAACTATGTGCGCTCAACTACCTAGTGGTACGGCCCTGAACGCAGTAAGCGTGATGAAGGAGCCTACGAATGAGAGATTCACTACGGGTGCAGATTCGAGGTGAAGACAGGCACCTGAGGCAAGGTCCTGAGATCCTTCTCAATGTCATGGACAAGATGGTCGGTGCAGTGGGGCTCGTGCTCACTGAGCGTTTCACAGAAGACTGAGAACGGATCATGACCCCAAGTCTGCAAGACATCATTGCGGCCACAAATGCGGGTTGTTTCTTACGGGAGTTTTCGTTCTCGCGCACACAGTTCGCACCGCCGGGGTCGACCGAGGTGGAGCTTGCAGATGATATCGTGAGCTTCGATGAATCGTTGCTTTTGTTTCAGTTGAAGGAACGGACTGGGCCAACTAACGATTCGGAGCGGGAGGATCATTGGTTTGTTAACAAGGTTAAGGGCAACGCCATCCGGCAAATAAAGCATACGCTTTCATATCTGGATACCCATCCGATTCGCCTTCGAAATGATCGCGGCCATGAGGTTGCACTCCCTCATGGGTTGAAGGATATTCGCACCGTCAAGTTGATCGTTTATCGTTCCGGAGACGCACTATCTTCATCCATACGTACATTAAAGGGACACGTCAGCTCATCAGTGGGCTTCATTCATTTCTTCGAGGCAGATGACTATATTGGGGTTCTCCGTACCCTCGTAACTTTGCCCGAGGTAGTTGACTACCTCCACTACCGGGAACGGCTGTGCCTCCGCTTCCCAAATCAAACGAATATCCTCCATGAAACCTGTATAGTAGGGCACTACTTGTTTGGGGATGAGGACGCAGAGCCGACGTATGAGCACCGCCTATACCTGGAACGTCTTGACAGCGATGTTTCAAGGTTTGAGATATTCGCCATCTTGCACAGGTTCAAGGAAAAGGCATATGCAGGCTATACCCAAGTTCCCGGTGGAGTAGAATCAACCCCAACAGACTACTACCTACTGTTGAGGGAATTCGTTCGGTTGAACAGAACGGACCTTGCGGCGTTCAAGGAACGATTCATGTGGGCTTGGGAGCACTGTGGTGGAGAGGTTCTGCCTCCATCACGATTTGCTTCAGGTACGACCGGATGTGGATTTGTGTTTGTTCCCCTCCCGTTGGAAGCTGGACACCTTGCTGCAAACGCGCTCCCAAACCTTACGATCGGAGCCAAGTACGACCTGAAGGTCGATCGATGTGTAGGGGTCGTCTTCAGGAGGGACGGTGAATACCGCCTTCTCGATTGGATGCTCCGTGAGCATCCGTGGGCACCTGACGCTGAACTTGACGCCTTTCTTGAGAAGTCGTACCCATTTGGGCCCAAGCGACTCAAGGCGGTTCCGCGTTACACGTTCAAGTAGGAACTGGTGTTAATGGCCACCGATATCCGCGGGAATCTGGCTCTCGCGTCGTGACCGGGACCTTCGTGCACATCGGTCGAGAAGTTCGTCGAGCGGGGTAGAGACTGGCGCCATGCGACACATCAACTTCTTTTCTCGGCCGCCGAGCTTTTGTCCAAATCCACGAAATGCTTGACAACAGCTAAACTACGATCCCCTCGCGTCGCGTCGTCAAGAGCCGCGGTCCCAACTTGGCGAACGATCAAGAGATTATCCGGCACTGGTCGACTTTAAAATTTCCCCTCACCCGACTTTGCGCGACGCGTCAACCTTTCAATTCAGGGACGCTTTGGCCTCGGAAACGATGGCAGCCTTCACCGCGTTCTGAGGTGAGTCAATAGGTCCCGAGTGAAGCACGGCGACGAACCGACGCCGAGTACCTTCCGTAGCGTGGGACCAGGCATAAGCCCGAGTCGCCGTCGGGTGTCCTATGAGGTCAAAGACGCACACCTGCCCTACCCAGGCGACTTGGCCTTGAAACTCTTCCCGAACGGGAACGGCCTCGACGAAGGTCGACTCACAGCCGTGAAGATGGCGAATGGCGTCCTGAAGGGCGGGGATCGGTACCTCTAGCACGAAGAAAGTCTACACCGAACGGGATGGTGGTGGCGAGCTTCTTCAGCTTTTGAGGTCGGTCGGGTCAATCAGGTTGTGCATGTTGTAAGCTACAATATCGACGAGACGCCCCTTCTCGCTGCGCCCGAAGACCTTTACCAGGTTTCGCTTGTTGACAGCATCATCAAAAAGCCCAGCGTTCATGATGAAGTCCATGACGGTATCACTCACTCGGCATTGATGATCCTTACGCCCCGCATCCCCTCGGCCAAACCACACCGCATCTTTCAGCACTGACGTGAGAAGACCGATTTCGATGAAGCCTTCGTGCTTCTTCGGGATGAAATCACCGATCTGGGCGCGGTACTTGAACTCAGGGATCTCCCTCGCAAGGCCAGCGATGTCCTTCTGCGTACGGTAGTAGTGCATGATGCTCCTTCTTGACTCGTCGGAGTATCATGCACTACGCCCAAACGGACTGAAGATCAACCAGTAGGCGTCATCTGAACCTTCACCAACTGCGAAACCTTGAACGTCTCGTAGCGGATGACCTCGTTCTCACTGAACCACAGTACCCGCACTTTACCATCACCCTGCCAGTTCAGCTCATCCACCGTCATGGTTGGACCACCCGACTTGAGCTGTACCGCATCACCTTCGACGAAGTTCATTGGGATCACCTCGTCAAGGATATACACCACGTAGAAGAGGACCCAGTTCCGTCCTTACACTTGTTTAACCTTTGGCACCAGTCTCCACACCCAACATTGAGCACAAGGCAAGTGCATCTTTTCCCTTCTCATGCACGGTCTTATAGATGGCAAGAAGAGCGCCAAGTGGTGCAACGAAGCCAAGCAGCATTCTCCAATAGATACTGTCAAGGACAGCCGTCACATCAGACGGGTCGGTTCCTTGTGCACACGCCTCAACATACAAAAAGAATCCAGGCCCAAGCATCGCCGCAACCGCCGCAAGCACTCCAGCTCCTATAATTAACCATCGCAAGTATCTTGCGGCAACAAGGTGGGCAACCAGATCGTCGCGCACATCAGCGGCAATACTGTTTTGGATAATAGATGCTCCAAGAGACCGACTTTGCGCTTGCCGATGGGCAAGAAATATCGTCGCTACCATCCCGACGAACAACAGTAGTGCACTTACGGCCGTGAACCGTACAATGAGTACCTCAGCTTGTTCACGAACCTTTCGGAGTTCCGCCTGCGTCTTGTTCAAAGCATCTCTAGCATTGTCTCGGTCGGCTACGGCAGATGTTTTTGCCTTTTCAGCAGCAGCACTCTCCTCTTTAAGTGCTTTTTCCTTGGCTGCTGCCTGCTCTACAATAACTTCCTTCTTTTTTACCGCGGCATCCAGAGCGACTAGAGCGTTACTTGCTTCGACCTTTTCCTTTTGCCATGCTCTAAATGCGTCATTACCTGCAAGAAGATTCTGTCGTGCATCAACGGCAAGTTCGGCGACTTGATTTTTGAGCATCGCACGCTCGGCGCCGAGGTTGGCGATTTGACTCTCGGCGTCTTGTTTTGCCTTTTTCGTCACCCCTAGATCATCCTGTAGCTGCTTGAGTACACCATCCTTGTTAAGGAGTTCATGTTGAGCTTCACCAAGCTTTGCTTCGTCATCACCGATCTTCTTCGCCGACTCACCAAGAGCCTTTTCAAGTTCAATCACGCGGAGTGTCTTGGCATCTACCTGCTTTCGAAGCTCCAAGTTGTCGGCTGCAATTGAATTAAGCTTGTCTTGAATGTTAGCGATTTGCTTGTCCTGGGACGCACAATTTGATACGGGCGGCGCTGCGACTGTTTCTAGAGCCGAGCTTGGACGCACAGAAAACAGCACACACGTTGTAAACACAAGGACACACAGAATTCTCACGTAATGGCGGATGGCGCCGGTAATACAGACTACATTGCAGTATTTCATGTCTACCACGGACGCAATTGCCGCGCCACTCTGTCGAAGTGAGCGGGCTGGTAGACTCCCCACACTTTAAGACCCGACACAGACGGTTCTAACTGGCCTGTGTCTGGCACGTGCCGGGCACCGGGGAAGCCTACTTTCTCTCACCACGTAGCACACTTCCTTACTGCTCCTTCTTTATGTGACAATGCCCTGTACTCCGGTGTTCTTCCCACAGAGTTGTGCTCCACGTGAAGTGATCAACGGGAAGAGCGTGCCAGGAAGACTTAAACCCCTTATAGCCTAGTTTAGTCATGGAACAGGTACCTTGTCAACCTGAAACATACGAACTTCTTAGTTTCGTCAGTGAGGCTCCGACTTATCAAGATGACTTGCAGAAGATCGAAGACAATAAGTTCTTTTGCTTCGGCATCCTCCCACCAACTGTGAATATCGGTACCATTATTAAGCATCGTGAGCATGATGAGGTTCTGTATGACGTTTAACGATCGTGTGCGTGAGCGCCTGTCAAGACCGTTCTTTTGGCTGGCCCGAAAAGTAGGCCCTCCGATCAGAAGTAAGCCACCTAATCCAGACGATTACTTCTACATGGATGTGAGGTGCACCGTCTGCAACCAGTTGTTGAAAGACGAAATCTCCTGTGAGCGGTTGTCAAACAAGGACACCGCGCAATTTTTCAGCGTCGAACAGGCGAATATAACCACAACCTGAACATGTCGCTACGATCATCACTACGCGAGGTGTTCCGTATCCAACGCTAGCCTGTGACTGCATAGGCCCTCCCATAATCCTAGGAGCGGCA
>JBEKCX010000681.1:0-7167 GCA_050014655.1 Occallatibacter sp.
ATGATCCACGAGAAAACCCCGCCCACCATCCAATAGGTCTCCCACGACCATTTTTTCACTCCCTTGAAAGGCACATAAAAGCTCCCTGATGCCAGACCGCCGAGCCAATGCAGAAATACGCCAAGAAATGGATTAGGTGTCACGGGCGGAGTTTCTCTCATGCTGCCGCCAATAAATCAAGCATGGAAATTGCGGTTTTGCCGGCGCAAGCCAAGCCGCTTTACAACTCAAGAGAGCAGGTCATATAACGGGCTGGCCCGAAGGCCTGCCCGTCGCACAGAATCTTCCAACCCTATCCCGCCAGCGGCTGCCCGGTCAGCGACAAAGGTTCCAGGGCGGCGGGTTCCTCCGCGGGGATTGGCTCGACCAAAGGCTTCAAATCCACCCGCCGGTGCAGGGTGTACCCCGTTCCCGCCGGAATAATGTGGCCCATGATCACGTTTTCCTTGAATCCCCTCAGATAATCCACCTTGCCCATCGTTGCCGCCTCCGTCAAAACACGCGTGGTGTCCTGGAAAGACGCGGCGCTGAGGAAGCTTTCCGTTTCCAGCGAGGCCTTGGTGATGCCCAGCAGCACAGGCTGCGCCTCGGCCGGCTTTCCCCCCATTTTTTCCACCCGCGCATTCTCCTTCTCAAATTCGATCTTGTCGATTTGTTCGCCCCAGAGAAACTCGGTGTCCCCCGGCTCGGTCACCCGGACCTTCCGCAACATCTGCCGCACAATGATTTCGATGTGCTTGTCGTTGATGGTCACGCCCTGCAGCCGATACACCTCCTGCACCTCGTTGACCAAATGCTCCTGCAATTCCTGCGGGCCGCAGATATCCAGGATCTCATGCGGGTCCACCGGCCCTTCCGTCAGTTGCTGGCCCTTCTTGACATAATCGCCCTTGAACACAATGACGTGTTTGCCGATGGGAATCAGATGCTCCTCCTCCACCGCGGTCTGCGGGTCCTTGATCAGAATCGTCCGCTTCCCGCGCACGCTGGGGCCGAAATCCACCACCCCGTCAATTTTGGAAATCTCCGATGCGTCCTTCGGACGCCGGGCCTCGAACAACTCCGCCACCCGCGGCAGTCCCCCCGTGATGTCCTTGGTCTTCGACGACTTGCGCGGTGTCTTGGCCATCAACGTGCCCGCCACGATTTTATCTCCCTCCCCCACCACGATGTGCGCGCCAGAGGGGATCGGGTAATTGGCAATCGCCTCGCCCTTGTCTGTGCAGATCACGATCTGCGGATGCAGGTCCTCCTTGTGCTCGATCACCACCATCGCTTCCTGGGCCGTCGTCTCATCCACCTCCTGCTTCATCGTGACCCCCTCGATGATGTCCACGAACTTCACCTTGCCCGCCTTCTCCGAGAGAATGGGGACATTGTAAGGGTCCCATTGCACGAACGGCTCGCCCTTCTTGACCCGGTCCCCGTTCATCACGGAAATCACCGACCCGATCACCAGCGTGTGCGTTTCCAGTTCCCGGCCGTCGTCGGCCAGGATGGCGATGGAGCCGTTCTTGTTGAGCACGATGTTGTTCCCGTCCTCCAGCTCCACCAGGCGCAATTCGTTGTATTTGACGATCCCGTCGCACTTCGCCTTGATCTGCGGCTGCTTGAAAACCTGCGATGCCGTGCCGCCGATGTGAAAGGTGCGCATCGTCAACTGCGTCCCCGGCTCCCCGATGGATTGAGCCGCGATGATCCCCACCGCCTCCCCGCGCTTGATCATGCCCCCGGTGGCCAGATTGCGCCCGTAACAATTGGCGCAGATCCCGTATTTGCTTTCGCACGTCAGCACCGAACGAATGCGCAACTTCTCCACCCCGGCCGCTTCGATCTCCTTGCCTTTCACTTCGTCTATGATTTCGTTGGCCTGCACCAGCACCTTCTTCAAGTGGGCCGGATCCACCACGTCGTCGCAGGCGATCCGCCCAACCACCCGCTCGCTCAGTTTGACCACCTCGTCCTCGCCCTCATAAATCGCCTGCACCCAGATACCGTTGCTCGTCCCGCAATCCTCCATCCGGATGATCACATCCTGTGCCACATCCACCAGCTTGCGCGTCATGTAACCGGAGTCCGCCGTCTTGAGCGCCGTGTCCGCCAGGCCTTTCCGCGCGCCGTGGGTGGAGATGAAATACTCCAGAACCGTCAGTCCCTCGCGGAAGTTGGACAAAATGGGCTTTTCAATGATGTCCCCGCTCGGTTTGGCCATCAGCCCGCGCACTCCCGCCAGTTGCCGCACCTGTTGCCGGTTCCCGCGCGCACCCGAATCCACCATGAGCGACACCGGGTTGTATTCCGCCTTGCCGTGGTTGGCCTCCAGCGTGCGCAACATCACATTGGCGATCTGGTCGGTGCAATGCGTCCAGATGTCAATCACTTTGTTGTAACGCTCCCCCGGCGTGATCACCCCTTTGCGGTATTGCTTCTCCACATCGGAAATCTGCTTCTGCGCGGTGTGGATTTCCGCTTCCTTCTCCTTCGGAATGATCATGTCATCAATCCCAATCGAGCACCCGGAGCGCGTGGCCGAATGAAAGCCCAACTCCTTCAATTTGTCCAGCATGATCACCGTCTTCTCGTGCCCGCAAATCTTGTAACAAGTCCAGATCAGTTCCCCCAACTGCGCTTTCCCCGCCACCCGGTTCAGAAACCCCATCTCCTCCGGCCAGATTTCGCTGAAGATCACCCGCCCCACCGTCGTTTCAATCGCGCTGCGCTCCGCGTCCCCGTAGTGCGTCTTGCGGCCCCGGTCGGGGTTGGCCAGGCGCACCCGCGTGTGCAGCTTCACCCCGCCGTCGCTGTAGGCGAATATCACCTCGGATTTCGAGCCGAAGAGCATCGGCGCCGCCGCCTCCTTCTTGGCCCGAGGCTCCGCCGTCAAGTAGAAACAACCCAGCGTGATGTCCTGCGTCGGCGTCATGATCGGCCGTCCGCTCGACGGGCTGAAGATGTTGTTCGGCGCCATCATCAGCAGCCGCGCCTCCAATTGCGCCTCCACCGACAGCGGCACATGCACCGCCATTTGGTCGCCGTCAAAATCCGCGTTGTACGCCGTGCAGACCAGCGGATGGATCCGGATGGCTTCCCCCTCGATCAAAATCGGCTCGAACGCCTGAATGGACAGCCGGTGCAGCGTCGGCGCCCGGTTCAGCAGCACCGGATGGCCCTTGGTCACCTCTTCCAGGATGTCCCACACCTCCGGCGACTGCCGCTCAATCATTTTCTTGGCCGATCGAACCGTATGCACATAACCCAACTCCTTCAGCCGCCGGATGATAAACGGCTCGAACAGCACCAGCGCCATCTTCTTCGGCAGGCCGCACTGGTGCAGCTTGAGCTCCGGCCCGATCACGATCACCGATCGCCCCGAATAATCCACCCGTTTGCCCAGCAAATTCTGCCGGAACCTCCCGCTCTTGCCCTTGAGCATGTCGCTCAGCGATTTGAGCGCGCGGTTGCCCGCCCCGGTCACCGCCCGCCCGTGCCGTCCGTTGTCGAACAACGCGTCCACCGCCTCCTGCAACATCCGCTTCTCGTTGCGGATGATCACTTCGGGCGTCTTGAGCTGAAGCAGATTCTTCAACCGGTTGTTCCGGTTGATCACACGCCGGTACAGGTCATTCAGGTCCGACGTGGCAAACCGTCCCCCTTCCAGCGGGACCAACGGCCGCAAATCAGGCGGAATCACCGGCAGCACCGTCAACACCATCCATTCCGGCCGCGCCTTGGAGGATTGGAAGGCCGTCAGCAGCTTGATCCGCTTGGCCACCTTCTTGCGGATTTGCTTGCTCTTGGTTTCCGTCATCGCCAAAGCCAGATGATCAATCTGCTTCTGCAAATCCACATTCCCCAGCGCCTCCCGCACCGCCTCCGCCCCCATTTTCGCGGTGAACGCCTCCGCCCCGTAAGTCTCCCGCGCCTCCCGATACTCATGTTCGCTCAACAATCCATGCAATTTCAGCGGGGTCGAGCCGGGATTGATCACCATGTAATCCTCATAATATATCACCCGCTCCAGATTCCGCGCCGTCATGTCCAGCACCAGCCCCAGCCGCGACGGCATGCACTTGAAAAACCAGATGTGCGAAACCGGCACCGCCAGCTCGATATGCCCCATCCGCTCCCGCCGCACCCGCGCCAGGGTCACTTCCACCCCGCATCGGTCGCACACCACGCCCCGATGTTTGATCCGCTTGTACTTCCCGCACGAACATTCCCAGTCCTTCACCGGCCCAAAAATCCGCTCGCAAAAAAGCCCCCCCTTCTCGGGCTTGAACGTGCGATAATTGATCGTCTCCGGATTCTTCACCTCCCCCTTGGACCAGGCCCGGACCGCTTCGGGCGATGCCACCGAGATCGCCACATATTCCACCTGGTTGACCTTGTCCAGGCCCAGCAATTCGCGGGCTGTTTCTTTTGTCGTATTCATGTGAATTTAAATCTGGCGCAAATCGCGCAAACTCTTTCCCCTCACTTCAAACTGCTCAAGGTCTGGGCTTGCGCCGCCGCCGCCTGTTCCACCGGGTTTGCATATCCCACCTTCACGTCCATGGCCAGCGACTGCATCTCCTTGACCAGCACATTGAAGGATTCCGGCACCCCCGCTTCTAGGCAGTTGTCCCCCTTGACAATGCTTTCATATATGCGCGTCCGGCCCTGCACGTCGTCAGACTTGACCGTGAGCAATTCCTGCAGGCTGTAAGCCGCGCCGTAGGCCTCCATCGCCCACACTTCCATTTCCCCAAACCGCTGGCCTCCGTATTGCGCCTTGCCTCCCAGCGGCTGCTGGGTCACCAGCGAATACGGCCCCACGGCCCGCGCATGGATCTTGTCCGCCACCAGGTGGCCCAGCTTCATCATATAGATGTAGCCCACCACAATTTCCTGGTCAAAAACCTCCCCCGTCCGCCCGTCAACCAGAAGCGTCTTCCCGTGCTCGGGCAGCTTGGCCTCCTTGAGATAATCCCGAATCTCCTTTTCCTTGATCCCGTCGAATACCGGCGTCGCAAATTTCAGCCCCAGCAGCTTGGCCGCCCAGCCCAGGTGTGTCTCCAGCACCTGGCCCACGTTCATGCGCGAGGGCACCCCCAGCGGGTTGAGCACGATGTCCACCGACGTCCCGTCGGACAGAAACGGCATGTCCTCCTCCGGCACAATCTTGGCCACCACTCCCTTGTTGCCGTGCCGCCCCGCCATCTTGTCCCCCACCGAGAGTTTCCGCTTGGAAGCAATGTACACCTTCACCGACTTGATCACCCCGCTGTCCACCTCTTCCCCAGCCTCCGACCGTTCTACTTCCTCGTCGTGCTGCATTTGCAGATCGTCAAATTTCTTTTTGAAGCTTCCGATAATCTCGTTGATCTTGTTGCGAATCGGCGAAGGATCAATTTCCACCCGGTCATACACCTGCGCCAGCTTGCGCAACAACGTCTTGGTGATCTTCCGGTTGGCCGGGATGATGATCTCCCCAGTCTCCGAATTGACCACATCCAGCGGAATCTTCTCCCCCAGCAGAATGTTGCTCAGCGCCTCCGTCAATTGTTCCCGCAACTCGTCCGTCTTGACCCGGTGCTCGTCCTGCACCTCCTTGGAATGCCGTTTGGTCTCGGGCACCGCCTTCACCTCCGCCTCCCGTTCCTTCTTGGACGACACCTTCACATCCATCACTATCCCATACGTTCCCGATGGCACCTTCAACGACGTGTCTTTCACATCCGCCGCCTTTTCGCCAAATATCGCCCGCAACAATCGTTCCTCCGGCGCCAGCTCCGTCTCGCTCTTGGGCGTGATCTTGCCCACCAGAATGTCCCCAGGCTTGACCTCCGCCCCAATCCGGATCACCCCGTCGGGTCCAAGGTTTTTCAACGCCTCATCCCCCAGGTTCGGGATATCCCGCGTGATCTCTTCCGGCCCCAGCTTCGTGTCCCGCGCCCCTACTTCAAACTCGTCAATATGAATGGAAGTAAACACATCATCCTTCACGATGCGCTCGCTGATCAGGATCGCGTCCTCGAAATTATACCCGTTCCACGGCATGAACGCGCAGAGCACATTCCGGCCCAGCGCCAGTTCCCCCCCCTGTGTGCAAGGCCCGTCGGCGATCACCTGCCCCTTCTTGATCGTGTCCCCTTTGGCCACCAGGATTTTCTGGTTGATGCACGTCGCCGCGTTGGAGCGCATAAATTTGCGGATCGGATACACCCACACCCCGCTGGCGGGATCGTGCCGCAACTTCTTCTTCGATTCCGGCATCTTGCCGTCCGCCGTCACCACCACCATGTTCCCTGTCACCGATGCCACCTTCCCCGCCTCCTCCGCCACGAGCACTGCCCGCGAATCCCGCGCCACCCGCTCCTCCAAACCCGTCGCCACAAAGGGCGATTCGGTGATCAGCAGCGGCACCGCCTGCCGCTGCATGTTCGATCCCATCAACGCCCGGTTCGCGTCGTCGTGCTCCAGAAACGGTATCAAGCTCGCCGCCACCGACACCAATTGTTTGGGCGACACGTCCATATAATCCACTTTCGTCGGCTCCACGTCCACAAAGTCGCTCTTGCTCCGGCAGGTCACTCGCTCCGTCAGAAAATTCCCCTTCTCGTCTATCGCCGCGTTGGCCTGCGCCACGATGAAATTCTCCTCCCGGTCCGCCGTCAGATAGTCCAGATGATTAGTCACCCGCCCCTTCTCCACCCGGCGATACGGGGTTTCCAGAAATCCAAAATCGTTCACCTGCGCGAACGTCGCCAGCGAGGCTATCAATCCGATATTCGGCCCTTCCGGCGTTTCCACCGGGCATATCCGTCCATAGTGCGACGGATGCACGTCCCGCACCTCGAACCCGGCCCGGTCCCGCGACAATCCCCCAGGCCCAAGCGCCGACAAGCGCCGCTTGTGCGTCAGCTCCGCCAGCGGATTGATCTGGTCCATAAACTGCGATAGCTGGCTTCGGCCAAAGAAATCCCGGATCACCGCCGACAACGCCTTCGGGTTGATCAATTTCTGCGGCGACATGCTCTCCAAACTCTGGTCAAACAGCGTCATCCGCTCCTTCACCAGCCGCTCCGTCCGAGCCAGGCCCACCCGGCACTGGTTGGCCAGCAACTCCCCCACCGTGCGGATGCGCCGGCTGCCCAGATGGTCTATGTCGTCCAGCGAGCCTTCCCC
>JBEKCX010000682.1:0-3921 GCA_050014655.1 Occallatibacter sp.
AGCGAGTTCTGGTTGTCGGCGATCGGCGCTCCCGAGGTGGTGGTCAGGCGCTCAGACATAGTTGCATCTCCTTGTCAGTGCATAGCGGGTGTGCGTTTGTTTGGATGATGCCAGGGGCAAACAGGTTTCACGAGACGAGCAAAATAGGCTTTCGGGGAAAGAAAAACAAGTCGGCGGGGAACTCCCTGTTTCGTCTCCGGCTCCCCGCCAGTATACGCTCGGAAGCCTGCACCGGATTGGATGCTTGCAACGGGCACGAGCGGGCGCCTGCCGGCCTGCGTCTCTCAACCTGGGAGTTGAGGGCCAGGCGCGTGAGCCCGATCCCGGCGCGGGACAGGACCGGCGCCGAAGCGATAATCTTTGAACGGGATTCTGAATGCGAGGAGGCCGGACGGACTCTGAAAGCGGTCGAGAAGGAGCGGCAATGAGAATTGGAAGGCTGGCACGGCTGTGGACGCTGACGGCGGCTCCGGTCGCGGTTTGTTTCCTGGCAGGGATTCTGGCCGGCTGCGGAGACTTCTGGCAGCCGCCGGGCGGCGGCGGCAACAGCACCAGCTTTACCCTTTCCAACAGCGGCGCCATCACCGTAAGCCCCGGCGCGAGTGGCGCCTCGACCATTACCGTAACGCCAGCGAACTCATTTACCGGGACGGTTACACTTACCTGTGCGGTGACCACCTCGCCCTCGGGCGCTGCCAATCTGCCCACGTGCAGCCTTTCTCCCACATCGGTCACCATCAGCAGCACGACGGCACAAACCTCCACGCTGACCGCGGCCACCTCGGCCAGTACGACCACCGGAGCTTACCAGATCACCGTGACGGGCGTTTCGGGCAGCGTTGCCCAGACCACAGCCGTTTGCGTTGAGGTTGGGTCTTCCTCAGGCAGTTGCAACGGCACCACCGCCACCAGCGGCGACTTCTATATCCTCAATGCCGGGACACCTCCCACGATCGTCGGCGAGTCGATCGTCTCCGGTACCCTGACTCCCATCCCGGGAAGCCCGTGGACGGTGACCGGAACACCCTACTCCATAGCCATCGCTCCCAACGGCAGTTTTCTGTGTGTCAGCACAACGTCCGGCGTCTTCGCCTACCCCATCTCCAACGGCAAGCTGGGGACCGCCGTGCAGGTTACCCAGGATCAGGCCTATGCCATCCAGGTCGATTGGAGCGATTCCTGGCTCTTGGAAGCCATCCCAGCCGCCGCCGGAGTGACTTTTGCCGCTGTCCCCATCAGTTCCACGACTGGCGCCTATCTTTCCGGGAGCACAGTGCCAACCGCATCCTTTGCTGTGACAAGTCCCGCCGTCCAGCCGAACAGGATGGTCATTTCGGGGGACGACAGCAACGTTTTTCTCGCTCTCGGCGCCGGCGGCACAATTGTTGTCCCATTCAGCGCAAGCGCCCCCTTTCCGTCCGGAACCAAAGCTTCTACGATTCCTACCGTGAATTCCAACGGCTCCGCCCTTTCAGTGGCCGTGGACCCCGGCAAGAGTCCCAATCTCTTCTATATTGGCGAAACCCTGGCCAACTCCGCCGGCAACTCCGGCGGTCTGCGCGCCTTCACTTACAGCTCGCTGGGCAGCGCCAAACTCATCCAGGCCACCGGCTCTCCTATCGCCAGCGGCGGACTGGCGCCCAATTTCATTCTGCCCATTGCCGCAGGCGGTTATGTTTATGTCGCCAACGGGGCCGGCCCCAGCACAGCAGGCATTGTCGCCGGGTTTGCGGTGACGGCCAGTTCCATATCGGCCGGCCCCACCGTCTCGGCCGGAGTTCAACCGCTTGGCCTGGCGGAGGACTCGAACAGCAACTTTGTGCTGGCCGTGGGTTCGCTCGGCAGCCCGTACTTCGACGCCTACACCTTTGACGCCACTACCACCGGCCAGTTGGACTCCCAGATCACCTCCACCACCGCCGCCGGCTCCATCGCCATCGCCGCCGCGCCGTAGAAGGGCAGGGAACAGGGAATAGGGACTAGGGAACAGTGTCCGATCCCTGACTCCTGATCTCTGATCTCTGATCTCTGATCTCTGATCTCTGACCCCTGATCCCTGATCTCTGACCCCTGATCTCTGATCTCTGACCCCTGATCTCTGATCTCTGACCCCTGATCTCTGCCCCCGAGACCTGTTACCTTGAAACTGGAGGCAACGATGGCTGTGGAGGCAGGGCTGAAGATCGAACTGGGCAAGCAGGGCATCTTCGTTACCACCCTCGAAGAGCTGTACAACTGGGGCCGGCGCAGCTCCATCTGGCCCATGCAATTCGGGCTGGCCTGCTGCGCGATCGAGATGATCGCCACCACCATGGCCCGCTACGATCTGGCGCGCTTCGGGGCCGAGGTCTTCCGGCCGTCGCCGCGCCAGGCCGACCTGATGATCGTCTCCGGCACGGTGACCAAGAAGATGGCGCCGCAGGTGGTGCGGCTTTACAACCAGATGGCCGAGCCCAGGTACGTGATCGCGATGGGCGCGTGCGCCATCTCCGGCGGGCCGTTCAAGCAGGGTTACAACGTGCTCAAGGGAATCGATCGCTACATCCCCGTGGACGTGCATATTCCCGGCTGCCCGCCGCGGCCTGAGGCGCTGATGCACGCCTTCATCACGCTGCAAAAGAAGATCGACGGGCAGCATCTAACCGGGGAGGGGCGTCCGCGCTTTCTTGACGCGCAGGCGCAGGGCGAGTTTCCCGTGCCCGTCTTTGGAGAGCACGATCTGGAGCCGGCGTTCAACAAAGGAGTATGGCCGGTACCAGTGATCAACAACAGGGACTAGGGACTAAGGGATTAGGGGTAGGGGATTAGGGACTAGGGAATTAGGGATTGCGGGACTGAGACGAACAGACTGGAGCACATTTCATCAGTCCGCTTTGTATCAGGGCACGACTTCAGTCGTGCCGCAAAGGTAGCATCAAGAATACGGGCTTTAGCCCCTGAGGGAATGTTCTGCTAGGAATGGAACTGAATCAAGGGTTCTTGAAAGTTAGGAGGAACGGATGAAGAGCGTGGATCGGGATTTTGTCCGGGATGGACACATGAGTGCGGATTGGCTTTTCGCCTATGTTTTCGTGGCTGGTGGAGCTTTTGTTATGCTCGTCAGAATATGGATGGGCGTTCATCCCCGTGGATTAATTCCTTACACGCTTTTTCAAATCATTTGGCTCCCATTGCTCTTCATATCCCCATTGATATTTGCTTTTCTTTTCAGGAGGTATATTAGGAGTGCTCTAAATGAGGATCTTGTCAGCGAAAGAGTGGCTGAGAACTGCGAATACTGGATCGGACGGCTGATTTTCATTGTCTATTTTGCGTTTTTCTGGTTTTCTGAGCGGTTAGTCATAGGTTAAGGTCTGGTGGATTGAAGACGGTCGAAGAAACTAAGGCGGCAATCGAGGCGGCCATTCCGGGCGCGGCGGTGGAGATTGTGTCCAACCCGAGCCCCAGCGGCCAGCACTCGCTCAGGCTTGTGCCAAGCCAAGCGATCGCCGTGGCGACGTTTCTGCGCGACGATGCGGAATTCCGGCTCGATTATCTCTCCAATGTGACCGGCGTGGACTGGCCGGAGACTCTGGAGGCGGTCTATCACCTTTATTCTGTCGAGAAGAAGCAGGGGCCGCTCGTGATCCGGATGCGCACCGTGAACCGCACCGACCAGGTCGAGCTGCCGTCGCTCACTCCCGTCTGGCGCTCGGCGGAGTTTCAGGAGCGGGAGATATTCGATCTCTTCGGCATTGTCTTCGCCGGGCATCCCGACCTGCGGCGGATACTGATGTGGGATGGCTTTAAAGACCACCCCATGCGCCGCGATTACGTGGAGCCGGACGACTTTGAATACGAGCCGACCGCGCACGACGAGGTGCTCAAGCGGGCGCAAGAGCACAGAAGCAGGGAATAGGGAATAGGGAATAGGGAGTAGGG
>JBEKCX010000683.1:0-3913 GCA_050014655.1 Occallatibacter sp.
TCGCTGGAGCTGGGCGTGGTGGCGCACCTGGCCATCGCCGGCGACCCCGACGTTGTGCTGACGCAGACGCCGCCGGCCAACGCCAGCGGAGTGGACGGGCCGCGGGTGAGCCTGCTGGTGAGCGATGCCGACAACGCACAGCCGAATGCGTACGCGATGCCGTCGCTGGTGGGGCTGAGCTACTCGGCGGCCAACGCACGCGCGGCCAGCGCCGGGCTGCACCTTGTTGCGGTGACGGAGAGCGCATTGCCCGCTGCGGCGCCGGCTGCAGCACCCAGCGCAGGACCGGCACAGAATGGACTCCCTGCTGCCGCGCCGGCTAGCGCGGCAGCCACCGCACCGGCTAGCGCAAGCACCGGGGCCGTTCATTCCGGGACCGTCACGGCGCAGAGCCCACAGGCTGGACATCGCGTGGTGCAGGGCGACGTGGTGCATGTGACACTGGGACATTCCGCGCCGCCTGCTGCAGCGCCAGCCCCGCAGCCTGCCGCGGTTCCGGCGGCGACGCAGTGAATGTGGCCCGATGGATGGGCGCCCTAATCCCACATCTCAGCATCGAGATGTGGGGCACCCGGCAAACAGTAGTAACCTACTAACGCCGTGTGCCGCAGATCGTGGAAGCATCATTGGTTTGTTACAGGAGCTACACAATGAAGATGATCCGTCTTCCGTTACTTATTCTCTGCATGGGCGCGCTGCTGCTCCCGACCCTCGCGGCACAGAGTACACCTGCGCCAACTCCAACCGTCGCTGATGCGCTCTCCGGGGGCACGCATTCAAATACTTGGATCGACACCACCACCGGCCACCGCGTTGTGCGGCTGACCCCGGAGCCGTACTCGAACGATCTGTACTTCACCGCTAACGCCTTTACCTCGGACGGGCTGATGATCTACGGCGTCCTACATCAAACCGGCGGGAAGTTTGATGGGGGCAGCACCCTCTACGCACTCAACCTGTCCACGCTCCAATCCCGGCAACTGGTCGCTCAAAACACCAATAGCGTCGTAGTGGCGCGCAAGTCGGCAATGGTGTACTTTACCAAGCCGCTCGATACAAGGCTGTACTCGGTCAATGCGGACACCGGCGTCATCGCCAAGATCGGCAACCTGCCGCCGCGCGCGGACATCCAAAGCCTGAATGCCGATGAGACGCTTCTGGTCGGCACATCCACCGATGTCGAGCCGCCCGTACACCAGATCGACGCCAGCAAGCTCAAACCCACGCAGGTCAGGGCACCTTGGATGGAGTTGCGTTTGGCAGACCAGGTGCCGATGACGCTCTTCACAGTCAACGTCCAGACAGGGAAGGTCAACCCCATCCTGCACAGCACCGATTGGTTGAGTCATCCGCAGTTCAGCCCCACCGACCCAACACTCATGCTGTACTGCCACGAGGGACCGTGGCAGAAGGTGGACCGCATCTGGACCATCCGCGCCGATGGCTCCGACAACAAGCTCATCCACCAGCGCACCGTGAACGACGAGATCGCCGGGCATGAGGTTTGGGACGCGGACGGCGTGACCATCTGGTACGACCTCCAGATTCCGCGCGGGCAGAACTTCTACCTGGCCAGCTACAACACCGTGACCAAAGCGCGGCGCTGGTTCTCGATCAACCGCGATGACTGGTCCATCCACATGATCCCCAGCACAAACGATATGTTCATTGCGGGCGACGGCGCGGACGAGGACCGAATCTCGCGCAGCAAGAACGCGCGCTGGATCGAACTATATCTCCCGGTGCTCACTCCTCCTACGCCGGGGATCGACCAGACCGGACTGGTGCAATCGGGCAAACTGGTAGCAGAGCATATCTTCGACATGGCCAAGGATAACTACCTGAATGAGCCGAATATACGCTTTACGCCCGACCAGAAGTGGGTCCTCTTCACCGGCAACTTCACCGGGCCAAGCTACATCTACGCCGTCGAAGTAGCGAAGGCCACGGACGTAGCCCCTCCAACTACCACCCCGGCCCCGGCAGGCGGGCAGTAGTCTGAAGGAAGACGGGTGCTTCAACTTTGCGAAGATGACGACGATGCCGTCGCGAAGATGGGGCACCCGGCAAACAGTAGTAACCTACTAACGCCGTGTGCCGCAGATCGTAGAAGCATCATTGGTTTGTTACAGGAGCTACACAATGAAGATGATCCGTCTTCCGTTACTTATTCTCTGCATGGGCGCGCTGCTGCTCCCGACCCTTGCGGCGCAGAACACGCCTGCGCCAACTCCAACCGTCGCTGATGCGCTCTCCGGGGGCGCGCAATCAAACAACTGGGTTGACTCCGCCACCGGCCACCGCGTCTTTCAGGTGACGCCGGAGAAAGAATCGGAGGGCCTCTACTTCACTCAAAACGACTTTACCCCGGATGGCAAGGAGATGGTGTATTCGGTCCTGGAGAGTGTCCATACAGGCCGGTACAGCATGAATGTGGTCAACTTGACCACGCTCCAGTCCCGGCAACTGGTAGCCCCTCCCGTCGATGTTTTTGTGGTGAGCAGGAAGTCGCCCAACGTCTACTTTACCCGACCGAAAGAAACCGGCTTGTATGTCGTTGGCGTTGACACCGGAGAGGTACAGAAGATCGGCGATCTTCCCGAGCGGTCCGTCATAACAACGCTGAATGCGGACGAGACGTTGCTGGCGGGCACATCCACCGATGTCGTGCCGCCCCTGCATCCCTACGACAAGACCCTCGACCCATCCAAAAATAGAGCAACATTGATAGACGAGCGCCTGGCCGACCAGGTGCCGATGACGCTCTTCACAGTCAACGTCCAGACAGGGAAGGTCAACCCCATCCTGCACAGCACCGACTGGTTGAACCATCCGCAGTTCTCGCCCACCGACCCAACGCTGCTGATGTACTGCCACGAGGGACCATGGCATAAGGTGGACCGCATCTGGACCATCCGCGCCGATGGCTCCGGCAACAAACTCATCCACCAGCGCACCGTGAACGGCGAGATCGCCGGGCATGAGTTTTGGGACGCGGATGGCATCACCATCTGGTACGACCTCCAGATTCCGCGCGGGCAGAACTTCTACCTGGCCAGCTACAACACCACGAACGGAGCGCGGCGCTGGTACAGCCTCGATCGGGATATGTATTCACTCCACTACGCCGTAACGCCATCCCATCTCTTTATGGCCGGCGATGGCGCGGGCGAAAACAGTATCGCGCGCAGCAAAAACGCGCGCTGGATCGAGCTGTTTGTTCCGGTTCTGTCTGTGGTTCCTACGGAGATTGACCAGACCAAGCTGGTGCAGTCGGGCGTTCTCACGGCAACTCATCTGGTCAGTCTGTCCATGCAGGATTACAAGCTGCTGGAGCCAAACGTGCGCTTCAGCCCCGATCACAAGCTGGTCCTCTTCAACGGCGATATGTTTGGGCCAAGCCACGTCTACGCCGTCGAAGTGGCGAAGGCCACGGACGTAGCCCCTTCAACCACCACCCCGGCCCCAGCAGCCGGGCAGTAGTCTGAAGGAAGACGGGTGCTTCAACTTTGCGAAGATGACGACGCTGCCGTCGCGAAGATGGGGCGCCCGGCAAAGACGGTCGCGCGGAGCGCGATACCCCACCCTGTCGCGATGAAACCGCGCCGAGGATGGGGCACCCGCTGCTCCCTCCCAAAGACAAAAACCCCACCCATGCGCTCAACCACCCCAGCGAGCAAGAGCTGCTCGCCGGGGACCCCGGTATAACGCGCATGAATGGGGCACCCGGCGGTCGAGTGCTTCCGCACTCGATACCCCACCCTGCAACGATGAAGCCGCGCCGAGGATGGGGCACCCGCAGCCGTCGCGAGGAGGGGGCACCCGACTTCGATGGATTGGGCACCCGGTTTGGGGACTAGGCGAAGAGGGCGAACATGGGGGAGTCGAGGGGGATGGACTGGGTGGGGCCACC
>JBEKCX010000684.1:0-10393 GCA_050014655.1 Occallatibacter sp.
TCGCAGTTGTTGGCCTGCGCGATTTCACGCGCGCGCGTGACGATCTCGATATCCGGCGAGTAGCCGCGCGGCGTGGCGATGGTGACGTTGGTTCCCAGTTGCGCGCCGGTGAGCATGAGCGAATGGCAGACGTTGTTGCCGTCGCCGACGAAGGTGAAGTTGATACCGGAGGCGCAGCCGAAGTGCTCCTCGATGGTCATGAAATCGGCCAGCGCCTGGCAGGGATGCTCGAAGTCGCTGAGCGCGTTGATGACCGGCACGCGCGAGTTGGCGGCCATCTCGGTGATGGTGTCGTGCGCGTAGGTGCGCAGCACGATCACATCCACCCAGCGCTCCACGTTGCGCGCCACGTCGGCAATGGATTCGCGCTCGCCGAGCGGCGAGCTGGTCTGATCGACGAAGATGGCGTTGCCGCCCATGGTGTTGATGCCGGCCTCGAAGCTGAGCCGGGTGCGCAGGCTGGCCTTCTCGAACATGAGCACCATCTGCTTGGCGTCGAGGGCATGGCGATACTCGCGCGGATTGCGCTTGACCTCGTGACCCAGCTTGAGGATGGCGCGCACCTCGGCGCTCGATAGATCGCCGACGGAGCACATATCTTCGCCGGCCAGCCGCGCGGCGGCGGCGAGAATATCGGGATCTTTTTGAACGGGCACGGACGCGGCCGGCCGTTCAACAACTGCTCTACTAGCCATGATTTTGTCCTCCCGCGGCCACGGCGACGGCCTGATCCGCGCTTGCCGTGCTTGCATATTCCGTGAAGACTGCGTCCAGCGCCGCAATGGTGGTGTCTACATGGGCGCGCTCGAAGATGAAGGGCGGCAGGAAGCGCAGCACCGTATCGCTGGTGCAGTTGATGATGACGTGGCGCTTCAGCATCGCGGTGACGGCGTGCTTGGCCAGGTCGGCGGAGTTCAGCTCGGCGGCGATCATCAGGCCCTTGCCGCGCACATCGACGATGCACGAATGAAGCAAGGCCAGCGAGCGCAGTTGCTCCTGGAAGTACCCGCCGACCTCGACAACTTGTTCGAGAAGATGATTCTCTTCGATGGCGTCGATGACGGCGATGGCCACAGCGCAAGCTAGCGGGCCTCCGCCAAAGGTGGTGCCGTGCATGCCCGCATGGAAGGCGCGGGCCACCTCGTTGGTGCAAAGCGTGGCGCCCATGGGAAGGCCGCCGGCAAGAGGCTTGGCCAGCATCGTAATGTCGGGCTGAATGCCGAAGTGCTGGTAGGCGCACCACTTTCCAGTGCGGCCCATGCCGGCCTGAATCTCATCCACGATCACCAATGCTCCCGTCGAGTCGGCCAGTGCGCGGGCCTCGGCAAAGAACTCCTTCGTTAGCGGGCGCACTCCGCCCTCGCCCTGGATGGCCTCAAGAAGAATGGCGCAGACCTCGCTGGAGAACTTGGCGCGCAAGTCGTCCACGTCGTTGAACCTCAGGAACTCGAAGCCGGGAACGACCGGGGCAAACGGCTCGCGGTACTTTTCCTTGTGCGTCGCCGAGATTGAGCCGAAGGTGCGTCCATGGAAGCTCTGCTCGAGAACCAGAAACTTGGTTCCGATCTGCCGGCCTTCTTCGCGCAGCACTCCGGCGTGAGCGCGCGCCAGCTTGAGGGCGGCCTCGACGGCCTCAGTGCCCGAGTTGGAAAAGTATGCGCGGTCCATGCCGGTGCGTTCGGTAAGCCGTTCGGCCAGCCCCACCTGCTTATCGTTGAAGTAGTAGTTGGAGGCGTTGATCAGCGTACAGCTCTGCGTGGCGATGGCTTCTTCAATCACCTTGCTGCGGTATCCCAGCGCGTTCACGCCGATGCCGCTCAGCAGGTCCAGATAGCGATCGCCATTCTCGTCGATCAGATGGACGCCTTCGCCCGCTACGAACAAGACCGGGAACCTGTCATAAGTGTGGATGAGGAGCCGCGCCTCGGCGGCTTGAATCTCTTCGAGCTTGGTCATTCCTTCTCCTTAGGCCACCATCACTTCGGTGCCGTATGCTACGCGGGAACTGCACAGGTCGGGCAACGATCCGGCAGCCTCGGCGGGTAAAATGCGAACGCGCTTAACGCCGTTCAATAAAGCCTCGCGGCAGGCGCTCAACTTGGGTAACATGCCGCCGGAGATGACGGCGCTCTTGGCCATCTCGGCGATCTGATCGATGCTCAGCCATCGGAGTACCTCGCCCGTTGCGCCCTTGACGCCGGGCACGTCGGTGAGGAAGACCAGAGCGTCGGCGTGGCAGGCAATGGCGCAGGCCGCGGCCATCTCGTCGGCGTTGATGTTGTAATACTGGCCGTCGAATCCAAGCGCCATGGAGGAGAGAACGGGCACGCCGTTCAACTGCCAAATGGCCTCGATCCAGCGCGGATCGCTGGCGGCAATCTCGCCCACGTAGCCGAGATCCGGTGCGGTGCGCTTCTTGCGCGCGCGGAAGAGCAGCCCGTCGCCGCCGGAGAGACCAACGGCCGGCTGACCGAGCGCGCCAAGCGCGGCTACCAAACCCTTGTTGACCTTGCCGGCGAGGACCATCAGCGCCACGTCGCGAGTCTCCGCATCGGTAACGCGCAGGCCGTCGATGAATTCGCTTTGCTTGCCGAGCGCCTTCAACATGCGCGTCAACTGCACGCCGCCGCCGTGGACCACGGCAACCTGATGACCGTCGCGCACCAGCTCCGCGATGGCGCGCGTGCAGCCGGCGAGCAGCGACGGATTCTCAAGGCCCGCTCCACCGAGTTTGACGACGTACTTCATTCCTGGCCCTCCGTCTCGGGCTTCATTCGAGACCTTCCGCTTCGCTGTAGCCCAGCATCACGTTCATGTTCTGCACCGCCTGCGACGATGCGCCTTTCAGCAGGTTATCCAGGCAACTGACAATGACTGCGCGGCGACCGTCGGCGGCCAGTTGGAAGCCGATGTCGGCATAGTTGGTGCGCACCGAGTATTGAATCTGCGGCAGCGTCTTATCGTAAAGCCGGACCATGGGACTGCCCTTGAAAAACTCATGATAAACGCGTGCGACGGCCGCCGCCGTTCGCGTCTCGCGGAAGCGGACGTAGATGGTGGACAGAATGCCGCGCGGAATCGGCAGAAGATGGGGCGTGAATACGATCTGGCTCGCATCGACGCCGATCTGCTCCAGCAGTTCGCCGGTGTGGCGATGCGTGAAGACTCCATAGGCAGACAGATTGTCCGCCGCGTACATGAAGTGCGTCCTGGCGGTGGGCGCCTTGCCCGCGCCGCTCAGGCCGCTCTTGGCGTCGGCGACGATGCCGTAGTTGAGATCGACCAGCCCGGCGGCCACCAGCGGCTTGAGGGGCAGAATGATCGAGGTTGCGTAGCAGCCGGGGTTGGCAACGAGGCGCGCGCCGGCAATCTGCGCGCGATGCAACTCGGGCAAGCCATAGACGGCCTGCGCCTGGATGGCTGCTGCCTGCTCCGTGCCTTCATCCTCGAAGGCATAAACCGCGCGGTTGGCCGCGTCGTTGAGCCGCCACGCGCCGCTCAGGTCGATGACGCGCAGACCGCGCGCCAGCGCCTCGGGAACCCACTCCCGCGACTGCTCGTGCGGAGTGGCGAGAAACAAAACTTCAACCCCGCGGCTGGCAAGCAGATCCCACGAAAAGGGCTCTTGCTTGAGCGAAGCGAACGAAGGGCCGCCCGCCAACTGCGGATGAATCTCGGCCAGCGGGACTCCGCCGCGCGCCGCGTCCTTGGCCTCCACGCGCCCTGCAAAGACCGGAGGCTTGCCCTTGAGGCGAGGATGCCGCAATAGCAGCCGCGCCAGCTCCGCGCCCGCGTAACCCGTAACTCCCACTACCGCTGTTTGCACCGTTTCTTTCATGACTCCAGCATCTTCCTTAATCGAGCTTCCACTTCGCTTGCCTGGCGCGGGTCGGGGCAGATTACCAGCACCGTGTCGTCGCCGGCGACGGTCCCCACAACCTCTGCCCATCCCTCTCGGTCCAGGGCCGCGGCCACCGGCTGGGCTCCGCCTTTCATTGTGCCCACCACCACCTGATTCATGGCCTGGCGCGCGCGCAGCCCAAAACTCTCCATCATCTCCGCCACCGGGGGCGGGCCGTCGTCTTCCACCGCCGCGCCGTTGCCGTTGGGCAGGGAGTAGCCGCCGGGGCCCTTCGATAGCCGCATCTCGTGAATATCGCGCGAGAGGGTGGCCTGAGTGACCTCGAAGCCGCGTCGTCGCAGCTTTCGCCGCAGCTGGTCCTGGTTGGTCACCAGCGAGTTGGCCACCAGGTCCCGTATCGCGTTGTGGCGTTGATACTTCATTGTCTCATTGCCGGCGAACTGAAAGCGCGGCGCGCGGTTCCGCGACCGCGCATGGATAAATATACAACAGAAGTGCATAAGTATGCAAGAGCGGCCCGCTGAAGATGTGAAAAGAACGCGGCGGCTCCGCCGAGGGTGGCCGTCAGCTGGCGCCCGCGATGGGCTGGCTCTCGATGACCGCATGGCACTTCTTCATCTTGAGAAACGGCGTCTCGAAGTAGCGGTAGGAGAGCGCCGCCATCAGAAAGGTCAGTCCGAGGGTGAGGCCAAGATTCAGCAAGTAGATGGGCCCCTTGAGCGAGTTGACGACCGGATTGTTAAGGGAGGCCACAGGTTCGATCACGAGCCGGTGGGTCAGAGTAATCGCAAATTCATGAAAAACATAAAGGCCATATGAGATACGTCCAAGATAGATAGCCCATCCTGGCATCAGCGCCGTCCTGACTCCCAGGAAAGCTACCATGAGCAAAACGCAGCCCAGCGCAACCAGCGCCCACCCGAAGATAAGCGGCCAACTGCCGGGATTGCGTCCCCCGGCGCTACCGAAAAAGGCGTGCAGTCCATAGCAGGAATAAAACCAGCAAGACAAGCTCAAGCCGAGCAGCGCCAATCGCTGCCATGCGGCGAGCCTGGGCAGCCTGCCACGGAGGACCAGACACAGAAGGATGCCGCCGGCAAAGCACTCAAACTGAACAAAGGTGTTGCTCCAGACGCCCGTATGGGACGCTCTTACCCTGCCCAAATGAAAGAGCAAGAGATTGGCGACAAGGATAACGGCCAGACAGAAGCCATAAAGCGACTTGCGGTTGAGATATTTTACTATCCACGGAGCGAATAAGTAGAATTGCTCCTCCACGGAGACGCTCCATAACACATCCGCGGGACTGTGCAACGCTCCGTATAGGGCACAATACCAGGCGCCCATAAAGACGGCGAACCATCTCATTCCCACCATAACTTCGCCGGAGTCGCCGCCGGGGAGGAATGCAACGAGCAATCCGAGGGAAAGACCAAGGTAATAGAGCGGCCATATGCGCAGGATTCGGCGAATATAGAACTGCTTCACGCTGACCGTTCCGGCGGACTCGCGCTCGCGCAGCAGAAGCTCGCAGATGAGGAAGGCGCTGAGCGCGAAGAAGAGATTGAGGCCGAATCCGCAGGCATCGCCGGCTGCATCGAAGGCCGGTCCGAAACGTCCAAGCAGGTAGGCAACGCGGGGATCTCGAGTCGAGGGCAGTGTGTGGACAAGGAACACAAGGAAGAACGCAATGAAACGAACCACATCCAGCTCCGGCCGATAGTATCGGCCGGCAGAGGACCTGGAAGCTCCCATCGAGTGTCTTCCTTGTTTCGACTTCAGGGACATTCCGCATCTTTCTAGATACTCAGGATGAAGGGATATTTCAACTGCGATTGTACCAGCGCGCTGATGCTGGCTTGAGGTCCGGACCAATCGCTTCAGGCGCAGATCGAGCCCGCAGCCGCTCCAGGCGAATCCGGCGAAACGCGGCGGATGCCACAAAAGAGGGATAGAGATAACCCTATCGGGGGATACTCCAAGCGAAAATAATGGACGATTTGGCGGCCCGCAACCCCTCTGCGCTGATACACTTGCGACTGGCCCTCTCGGAGGACTGGCCGCGTTTCTTTGTCTAATTCCATGACACCCGTCGGATCGATCTCCACCCTCAACGACCTTTTCTGCCGCGTAGCGGCGGCAGCCAACCCGCGCGCCATTCTCTGGCAGGATAAGTTTGGTCAGTGGCAACCCATTTCCTCGGACCAGATTTACCAGCGGGTCAGGGTCTTGGCCGAGACCTTTCTGGGCTGGGGCGTGCAAAGGGGCGACCGCATCGCCCTGATCGGCGAGAACCGCTGGGAGTGGGCGGTAACCGACTTCGCTACGCTGGCCATCGGCGCTGTCAGTGTGCCGATCTATCCCACGCTGACCGGCGAGCAAATCGCGGCGCTGGTGCGCGACGCCGGCTGCCGTATCGCCGTGGTTTCGACGCGCAAGCAGTTCGACAAGCTGAACGCGGTTCGCGATGAGACGCAGTTGGAGCGGATCCTGATTATGGATTCGGCCGAGCCGCCGGAGGGAGCGATTCCGTTCAGCGAGGCGCTCGCCGGGGCCGATGCGCACGGCTGGGATCACGACCCGGTCTTCGACGAGTTGGTCAGCTCCGCGGAGCCGAAGGACCTGGCCACTCTGATCTACACTTCAGGGACCACCGGCGAGCCCAAGGGTGTGGCGCTCACTCACGGAAACATCGCCGCGAACCAGAATTATGCCCCCATGGATTTCGACTTCACCCCCGCGGACGCCCTGATCTCCTTCCTGCCCCTGTCGCACGTTACAGCTCGCGCGCTGGACTACATCATGTACACGTTCGGGGTGCAGGTGGCCTATTGCTCGCACTTCGACAAGCTGCCGGAGGCCATGCGCGAGATTCAGCCCACGGTTTTTGTGGGCGTGCCGCGCGTCTTCGAGAAGATTCGCCAGGAGGTGGAGCGGCGTGCAGGGCTCTCGCCAGTGAAGAAACGCCTGCTCGCCTGGGCGGTGAAGGTGGGCGCGGTACATCGCGATACGGTCTACGATGGCCGCAAGCCCTCCGCGCGGATGTGGAATCTGGCCGACAGGCTGGTCTATTCCAAGGTGCGCGAGGCCTTCGGCGGCCGGGTCAGAATCTTTGTCCCTGGCGGGTTGACCGAGACCTCGCCGGTCATAGCCCTGAATACGCCCCTCAGGCACCGCATGGGCTCTGTGGGCATGCCTTTGTCCAACCTGGAGCTAAAGTTCGCCGAAGATGGAGAGTTGCTGGTTCGCGGGCCGTCGGTCCTTGCCGGCTACTGGCGGAAGCCCGAAGCGCTTGACGAGTGCTTCGACGCGGAGGGATGGTTCCGCACCGGCGACATCGGCCGCCTGGACGCCGATGGATTCCTGTACATCACCGACCGCAAGAAGGAACTGCTGAAGACCTCGGGCGGCAAGATGGTGGCGCCCCAACCCATTGAAAACAAGCTGAAGAACAGTGCATTGGTGGGCCAGGCCGCGCTGGTGGGAGACAGGCACAAGTTCATCTGCGCGTTACTCTCGCCCAACTTTGCCGTGCTGGAGGATTGGGCAAAGCAGCGTGGCATCGAGGCCGCGTCGCGGGCCGAATTGGTGGCCGACAGCCGCGTGGTTGCCCTCTACGGCGAGATTGTCCGGGAGGTGAACTTGAGCCTGGCCAACTTTGAAACCCTCAAGCGCTTCCGCGTGGTCGCCGAGGAGTGGACGGAGGCCAACGGGGAGCTGACGCCCTCCATGAAGCTCAAGCGCCGGGTGATTACGGCGCGATACGCGGCGGTGATCGACGAGCTTTACGCGGACGAAGCAACCTCGCACGGCGAATAGGCGTGACCAGCTTGCCGCCGATCGCGCCGCGCTTGCTCCACAAGAGGCCCAGGCCGCGGAAGAATGGCGCACCCCAGGCGCCCACGGCCAGCAGGGCGCCGAAGAGGATAACCGCGTCGATGCTGAGTCGCCCGGAGCGCGACCAATACGCATCCGGTTCCAGGTCCAGCCAGATTGCAAACTCGTCCAGGGTCAGCGCGGCCCCCACTCCGTAGCTCACCGACATCAGCCGGCTGAGGAAGATGGAGAGCGGCGAGTGCGACCGTCCCAGGTCCAGCAGCCAGCCGTAACCCACCAGCAGCAGGATCAGAATCCCCCAGACCAGATGGTGAATGTGCGTTCCATGAATGACCACCCACTGGAACCGTCCCTCATGATTCGCGATCCGGTGGACGAGGATGCGGACCCCCACGAAGGTGAACAGGAATGATAGCGAGGCGATGAACATACGCCTCCGCGGCCGGTCGGGGATGGTGGCGCGGATCAGGTATCCCAGCCGGGTCAACTGCAGCAGCACCAGCAGAACCGCGACAACCAGGCCGGCAAATGCCAGCAACAACAGCGCTCCCGTTCCGGGCATATGGGGCATACCTTATTGAACCATCTTCGCGCGCTATTCCCAAACAGGAAAGAACCGCGAAGCCAGATCTCCAAGCAAAGTGAGCGCGGTCACGATTTCGCTTTACAGGGGCGGAGTACACTGGTTAAGGCGTCGAGGCCGGGAATTCTTCCCGTTCCAGGCGCACAGTTCAGGGATAAGTTCCCGGCTCGGCCAGCACTCCCAGCGCATGGAACGGCCGCGCACATTTCGATCAGGAGATTTTTGCGATGCGAGTTGCTTTGCTGACCGGTGGCGGCGATTGCCCCGGACTGAATGCGGTAATCTATGCCGCTGTGAAGAAGGGCATCAACCACTATGGCGATGAGTTTATTGGCTTTCTGAACGGTTGGCGGGGCGTGCTGGACAACAACTTCATTCCCCTCACGCTCGAGAACACCGACGGAATCCAGTTGAGGGGCGGCACCATCCTGCACTCCTCGCGCACCAACGTGAAGAAGATTCCCGGCGGCATCGAGAAGGTTCAGGAGGTTCTGAAGGCCAACCGGATCGACGCGCTGATCGCGCTGGGCGGCGACGACACGCAGTCGGTAACCCTGTTCCTGAGCGAGAACGGCGTGCCCAGCGTGGGCGTGCCCAAGACGATCGACAACGACATCAGCGGCACCGACCAGACCTTCGGCTTCGACACCGCCGTCATGATCGCTACCGAGGCCGTCGACCGCATCCACACCACCGCCGACTCGCACAACCGCGTGGTCGTGGTGGAGGTGATGGGCCGCGATGCCGGCTGGATCGCCTATGCCTCCGGCGTGGCCGGCGGGGCGCATGTGATCCTGGTCCCCGAGAAGGAGATCGACATCGACCACGTCTGCGCGCTGCTCAAGTACAACTACGATCACGGCAAGCACTACGGCGTGGTGGTGGTGGCCGAGGGCTGCCATCTGCCCGAGGTTGGCCAGGTGATCAACGAATCGGCGAAGCTGGACTCCTTCGGCCATGTGCGCCTGTCGGGCATCGGCGAGGCGCTGGCCGAGTTGATCGAGGAGAAGACCGGCTTCGAGACGCGTTCCGTGAACCTGGGCCACACCCAGCGGGGCGGCGTTCCAACGGCCTACGACCGCTTGCTGGGACAGCGCTACGGATTGCATGCCATCGATATGGTGCATGACAAGAAATGGGGCCGGATCGCCGTGCTCAAGGGTCTCGACATCACCGACATCACCATCAAGGAAGCCATCGCCACCAACCGCCGCCTCGACCAGCGTTTCTTCGACGTGATTGCGGATCTGGAAGCGAAGGTCTAGGTTTCCAAGCGCTTGAAGGCAGGCAAAGAGCCATCCTGATTGCGAGGGTGGCTTTTTGCTTCGCGCGCCCCGCTCCGCAAGATGTGAAGATAGTGCGTTAGAGTTGGGCTGTGCTTTACCGCCCCTACACAGCGGAGGACTTCGCCCCGCTCTACGCGATCGAGGAACTCTGCTTCCAGCCGCCCATGCGCTTTGGCCGCGGGCAGATGCGCCGGCTTATTCAAAGCAGAAATGCGGCAACCTGGATCGCGGAGCAGACTGGGTTGATGTGCGGCTTCGCCATCGTCGAGTGGATGCGGGAAAGGGGCGGGGTCCCCAGCGGCGGGTCTTGGTCGCTGGGGTGCAGGAGCGGAGTCGTTGCGTACATTCAAACCATAGAGGTCGCTCCCGACCGGCGGGGCCAGGGCATTGGCGGGGAGTTGCTGCGCCGCGTCGAAGGCTCGGCGCGCGCCGCGGGCGCCTGGCAGATCTGGCTTCACGTGGATGCGGAGAATGCCGCCGCGATCCGGCTTTATGAGGCGAACGGCTATCGAATCGAGGGCCGGAGAGAGAACTACTACCCGCTTGGCAGGGCGGCGCTGATCTGCCTGAAGGCGCTGGGAACCGAATCGGCAAGTTGATCCATCCTCACAGTTCCTGGATCGTGGGTGCCCCATCCTTCGAGCGTCCGCCGCGGCGGATGCTCGAAGGGTGAGAGGCGAACCGCTGCTTTGATTTCGCCTTTGGACTGGATCCCGCCGGTGGTCCGACGGTGATACCCTGTCGTTGAGACAGCTCAAAGTATCTGCCGGGAGAGAACGCAATGGCTTTGTTCAAGACCTCGAATCCAGCACTGGGCAGCAATAC
>JBEKCX010000685.1:0-6836 GCA_050014655.1 Occallatibacter sp.
CGAGCCGGGATTGATCACGTCCTTGTCGGCGTACTTGGGCGCGGTGCCGTGCGTGGCCTCGAAGACCGCGTAGCCGTCGCCGATGTTTGCGCCGGGAGCGATGCCCAGGCCGCCCACCTGCGCGGCGGCGGCGTCGGAGATGTAGTCGCCGTTGAGGTTGGTGGTGGCCAGCACGCTGTAGTCCTCGGGGCGCAGGATGATCTGCTGGAAGATGGAGTCGGCGATGCGGTCGTTGACGAGCAGCTTCGACTTCCAAGCGCCGTTGCCGTGGCTCGGGCCGATGGAGTCCAGCACCTGCCTGACCTCAGCACAAACCGATTCACGAAAGCTCGGAGAGCCCAGGTCGAGGCCGGGCTCGATGAGCGCCGCGTTCTGTTCAGCCGTGAGGCCGGGGTTGGCGTCGGCGTTGCCCAGAATCCAGCTTTCGCGCTCGGTGACGGTAGCGGCGCGGAACTCCTCGACGGCGACCTCGTAGCCCCACTCGCGGAATGCACCCTCGGTAAACTTCTGGATGTTGCCTTTGTGGACCAAGGTGACGGTTTTGCGGCCGGATTCGAGGGCGGCTCGAATGGCGTAGCGCACCAGGCGCTTGGTGCCGAAGATGGAGATGGGCTTGATGCCCACGCCGGAGTCGGCGCGCACCTTCTTCTTGCCGCCTTTGAGCAGATCGTTGTTGAGGAAGTCGATGAGGCGGGCGGCGTCCGCGCTGTCCTGCTTGAACTCGATGCCCGCGTAAACGTCCTCGGTGTTCTCGCGGTAGATGACGATGTCCAGCTTCTCGGGATGCCTCACGGGACTGGGCACGCCCTGGTAATACTTGACCGGGCGGACGCAGGCGTAGAGGTCGAGTGTCTGGCGCAGGGCCACGTTGAGCGAGCGAATGCCGCCGCCGACCGGCGTGGTGAGCGGACCCTTGATGGAGACGCGCAGGTCGCGGGCCGCGGCCACGGTGTCGTCGGGCAGCCAGGCGCCGAACCTGCGGAAGGCCTTTTCGCCGGCGAAGATCTCGAACCAGCGAATCGCGCGCCGGCCGCCGTAGGCCTTTTCGACCGCAGCGTCGAAGACGCGCCGCGAGGCCTTCCAGATGTCGCGCCCGGTGCCGTCGCCCTCGATGAAGGGGATGATGGGATGATCGGGCACCTCGAAATGCCCGTTCGTGTAGCCGATGGGCTGGCCGTCCTGGGGAAGTTCCAGTCCGTTGTAGGTGGTTTGCATGGGTTTCAGGGGTCCTTTTCCGCGCGGGGTCAAGGATGAGGCTACCACCTGCAAATCAGGGGTGGCAATGGCCGCGGCGATTCGATCGATGGTCAAGCCCCGGCGGTCTTTCTACATCGCCTCCGGGCTCTCTATGCCCATCCAGCTCAGGAGTTCGGTGAGTTCGCGGAGAGCGACGGCGGCGGTTGCCAGCAGAAACGTCTTGCGCGCCGGGTCTTCTTCGGTGAGGATGTGGTGACGGTGGTAGAAGTTATTGAACTCCTGGGCCAACTGGAAGGCGTGCTTGGCCAGATAGGCGGGCTCGGAGGTGGCAATGCACTGCTCCAGGACCAGCGTGCGGCGGGCGGCGCGCAGCCACAGCGCCCAGATGTCCTGCACGGACTGGCCTTCGAGATAGGGGGCGGGATCGATGCCGGCGAACTCGGCCAGCACAGCCTCGGGCGTTGTTCCACCCTTGCGGAAGATATTGCGCGCGCGGACCACTGCGTATTGAATGTAGGGGCCGGTCTCGCCCTCGAAGCTCAGGGCATCCTTGAAGTCGAAGGCGATGACTGAGTTGCGCGTGAACTTGAGCATGAAGTAGCGGAGCGCGCCAATAGCGATCTGCTCCGCGATGCGCTGGCGGCCAGCTTCAGCGTCCGCGCCTCCGGTCTGGCGGGCGTCGACTTCGGCGCGGGTGGCGGCGATGAGTTTGTCGATCAGGTCGTCGGCTTTGACGCCGAAGCCCTTGCGGCCGCTGACTTCAATGTAAGGCCGGGCCTGGTCCTCGTCGGATATGTTATAGCCAAGCTCGACCGCGCAGCGCGGGGTGAGCGCCACCATCTCATAACTGAAGTGCGTATAGCGATCGGCCTGTTCGGCATATCCCATGCCGCGCAGGGCCTGGATAACATTGGCCTGCGGATCGGACTGGCGCGAGTCAATAACATTGTAGATGGCCTGCGCTCCGCCGAAGCGCGGGTGGGGCTCGATGCCATGCTCGGTTGAAATCCAGCACTCATGATTCGGATAAGTGAAGAAGGGCTTGTAACCGAAGTCCTTGCCCAGCAGGCCGAACTTCCACAGGTGATAGGCAATATCCTTGCCGACGTAAGTTACCGTTCCGTTGGAGCGGACGATAACTTTCGCGTCCTCGTCGGTTTCACCGTCAGCTGACTCCGCGCCGGGGCGAGTCATCACCCAGCAGCCTGCGTTCTTGCCTTCGGTCTCGAAATAAAGAACGCCAGTTTGCTTCAACTGCTCGAAGGCGGCATCCCAGAACTTGAGGTGCAGAATCTCGCTCTCGCGGGGAAGGAAGTCGTACTCGATGCCCAGCCGCAGCATGGTTTCCAAGTGCCGCAGCAGCACCGCGGTCGAGACGAGTTCGGCGATCTCGGCTGTCTCATTGCCGCCGCGCTCGATCTCGTGCAAAGTGGCGTAGCGCAGGCGCTTGCGCGCTTCGTTTTCTTCCGCGGTTCCCTGCTCGTACCAGTGCGAAGTGCGGGCATAGAGATCCCAGCAGTAGTAGTCGATGCGCTCGCCCTTGCTTTTGAGATCTTCGAGCAGTTGCCGTACATCCGCAAGCGACTTGCCTTCAAGGTGCTGAAGTCCCACCACCACATCGGCCACCTGGACGCCGGTGTTGTCGATGTAGTTCTGCACGTCGACCGGAAGGCTAGCGGCGCGCAACAGGCGGACGAAGGTGTCGCCAAGGATGGCGTTGCGCAAGTGCCCGACGTGCGCGGCCTTGTTTGGATTTATGCTGGTGTGCTCCACCAACGCATGAATCCCGCTGGACTTCAACTCAAGACCAAAGCCACTCGCAACTAGGCGCGCGCCATTCGCGCGGTCGAGACGGGCATTGATAAAACCAGCGCCTGCAACCTCAAAGCCCGTGAAGCCCGCGAGAGCGCCGAGCGCCGCCACGATCTCCTGCGCAATCACCCTAGGCGCCTTGCGGAGTCTGCGGGCCAACTCGTAGGCGGTAGGCGTAGAAAGTTCGCCAAACTTCAGGTCGGGCGGAATCTCGATGTAGAGGTCTTGAATATCGAGATCGTATTTTGACTTGAGAACACCACGAAGATGTTCGGCGAAGCGGTTTTGCAGTTCCAGATACACGTCGGGAGGGCCTCAGAAATCCTTGATTTTCAAGGTAATTTTAACAGACTGACTGCGGTTGCGAAGCCGTGAGACTGCGGGATATCGCCTAAGCGGGGTTCGTGGTTTCCCACCCTTTCGCCAGAAGAAAGGCGAAAGGATGGGGCACGGGGTGTTCGTTGGAAGGCCGGCATAAAGTCAATCTGAATGCCGTAAGATAGAGAGAAGATCGCACCAATATTTCCGCTGGCGGCAGCGGGGAGTTGAACGCGAAGTCCCGCCCATGAGCGATTCCACACAGAACCCAGCCCGCTTTTACCTGACCACGCCGATCTACTACGTGAATGCGCGGCCGCACCTGGGCCACGCCTACTCGACCATCGTCTGCGACGCCATTGCGCGGCGCAAGCGGGCGCTGGGCATCGAGACCCGGTTTCTGACCGGCACCGACGAGCACGGGCAGAAGATCGAGCGATCGGCCGAACTGGCCGGGCGCACGCCGGCCGAGTTTGCCACCGCCATTTCGGGTGAGTTTCGCGGCCTGTGGGACCGGCTGGGGCTGAGCTACGACGACTTCATCCGCACCACCGAGGACCGTCACATCCGCGGCGTGCAACACCTCTTTGCCACGCTGCGCGACCGGGGCTTCATCTATAAAGGCTCCTATACCGGCCAGTACTGCGTCTCCGACGAGGCCTATGTGGACGGCCCTCCCGGTACGCCCTGCCCGGACTGCGGCCGTATCACCGAGACGGTGAGCGAGGAGAACTACTTCTTCAAGCTTTCGGCCTTCGAGCGCATGCTGCTTGAGTTCTACGAGGCCAACCCCGGCTTCATGGGGCCGGAGTCCACGCGGCGCGAGGTCATCTCGTTTGTGCGCGGCGGGCTGAAGGACCTGTCGGTGAGCCGGACCAGTTTCTCCTGGGGCATTCCCGTTCCCGGCGACGAGAAGCACGTGATCTACGTGTGGCTGGACGCGCTGGCCAACTACATCACGGCGCTGGGCTTTGGCTCCGGCGATCCGGCGGACAAGGCGCGCTTCGAGAGGTTCTGGCCGGCGGACCTGCACCTGATCGGCAAGGAGATCAGCCGCTTCCACTGCGTCTACTGGCCGGCGTTCCTGATGGCGGCGGGGATTGCGCCGCCGCGCTCGGTGAAGGCCAATGGCTGGCTGCTCTTCGACCAGGGGAAGATGTCCAAGTCGAAGGGCAACATTGTGCGTGCGGAAACCGTTCACACGGTTTTGGGTTCCGATGCTCTGCGGTATTTCTTACTACGCGAGATTCCCTTCGGCCAGGACGGCGGCTTCAGTTTCGAGGCGCTGGTCCAGCGCTACAATGGCGACCTCGCGAACGGCTACGGCAACCTGGTCAGCCGGGTGGTCAACATGGTGCACAAGTACTTTGGCGGGATTGTGCCGGAGGCCGGCGCGGAGACCGCTGTCGAGGCCGCCCTGCGCGAGAGCGCCGCGCGAACGATTGCCGCGTTCGGCCCGGAGTTCGAAGAACTGAACTTCTCTGAGGCGCTCAAGGCTCTTTGGGTTTTAGTGGCGGAGACCGACGGCTACCTGACCGCCAACGCGCCCTGGAAGCGCCCGGCGGAGCGCACCGAGGCCGATCACGCCGCGCTTCAAGCCCGCGTGCTGGCCACCGCAGCCGAGGCCATTCGCATCGTCAGCGCGCTGGTTTATCCCATCCTGCCCGACTCGGCCGCCAAGGTCTGGCGGCAGCTGGGCCAGGGCGAGATTCAGGACGCGGCCAAGCAGGCATTTTTGACGAATCTCGCGTGGGGCGGATTGCGCCCTGGGACGAGGTTTGGCGAGCCCGCGCCGCTGTTTCCCCGCGCGGAAAAGGACGCAGCGGAACGTATGCAGAAGATTGAAGATCGGAACAGCAGCAACGCCGTTGAGGCCGCCACGTCTATCGAGAACGCGGAGAAAGCCGTGAAAGAAGAGGCATTTGCGGGTGAAGTTTCTGAAAACCAGACCGCAGGGGCTAAAGCCCCGGCGGATTCGGGAGCGAGTACGGCACGACTGAAGTCGTGCCCTGACACACCACCGCAATCTTCTGCCGGGGCGCGCGCGCCAGAGGCGCCAATGGCGGCGGCGACGCCGGCCCCAGAAGCGCCCGTGGCGGGGCCTGTCGCTCCCGCTGTGAAAGCGCCAAACGCAGCCGCCGCTGCGGCCAACGCGGAGCTGCCCGCCGCGCCGCCGGAGCCGCAGCACATCACCATCGACGACTTTGCCAAGGTGGAGCTGCGCGTGGCGCAGATTCTGGTGGCCAAACGCGTGCCCAAGGCGGACAAGCTGTTGCGCCTGGAGGTCGATCTGGGCTATGAGAAGCGGCAGATTCTGGCTGGAATCGCTCAGCATTACGAGCCGGAGAAGCTCGTCGGCCGCAAGATCGTCATGGTCGCCAACCTGGCCCCGCGCAAGATGCGCGGCCTGGAGTCGAACGGCATGTTGCTGGCCGCTTCGCTGGAAGACGGCGCGCCCGTGCTGGCCGGGTTCCTGGAAGAGGTTCCGCTGGGAGCGCGGCTGAAGTAGCCACCTGCGGTGGGGCTAACTGCTCGCTCCAATGATCTCCCAGGTCTCAAAGTCGAGACCTGGGGCACCCAGATTTAATGGTCGGACATGGGCCGCCCGTCTCACCCACCTAATCATTAATACCTATCCCGACAAGGGCCGCCCGTCCATTTATTGCTCATTTCTTTAAGATTCTTTGAGCAAATGGGCAACCCTTCATAAAACTTCTTTATGGCTGGATTATCATCGAAATAGAATATTGATTTTGCCGTTCCATGTTCGATTATTACTCCAGCGTATCCGATTGTTTCAGTGATGCCGTTTGCAACGATAGTATTGCCATTCACTTTAACTTCGACTTCTGCCAACTTTTTCCATTTTTTATCTATTAATACAAGTTTTGGATTATCCCTGCTAGGCCGCAGTGATGTGTAGAATACCAATACGACCGAAACGTCTTTGCGTGTCAGCCCAGGCGGGAGTGTCATACATTTTGGCAATCTTGATTCACCCGCTAAAGTAAAGATTGACTCAATACATCCGTTTATCGCACAAGAAGAAACACCGATTGCAACGAAATGCAGGAGGTTTCTTGCGCTTCGGCAGAGTGCGGATTGCGGCGGCCAGCGGATCACGGGAGCTCCCTGTTTGTTACTACAAGGTCCGATCATAGGGCGGCGGCGCGCGAACGTGGGGGATGATTGTGACACTTTCGCAAGTGTCACAATGAAAAACGCCAAAAACCTCAACCATCGTGTTTTTCTGACCCCTGACCCTGCCCCCGTTTCCCCATACACATAAACCTTGCCATACTTACACATCGGGAAGCGTGGGCTTATGCGGACCAATATCGAGATCGACGACAAGCTGCTGCGCCTGGAGGTCGATCTGGGCTATGAGAAGCGGCAGATTCTGGCTGGAATCGCTCAGCATTACGAGCCGGAGAAGCTCATCGGCCGCAAGATCGTGATCGTGGCCAACCTGGCTCCGCGCAAGATGCGCGGCCTGGAGTCGAACGGCA
>JBEKCX010000686.1:0-3497 GCA_050014655.1 Occallatibacter sp.
GCGTTGCTAAATGCGCATGATTACGTCGCGATCTGCGATCCGTCGCCGTTGGTTGTTGTGGGAATTCACCGTCTACTCACAGCGATTTTACAAGATGCGCTGAATCCGCAAGAGAACGATGATCTGGAGCAGTTGTGGAAGGAGGGCAAGTTTCCTGTTGAAAACATCGCACGTTTTGAAAAACAATATGCCGACCGATTTGACTTGTTCTCGAAAGATAAGCCGTTTCTTCAAAGCGCAGATTTGACTTTGTTCCCAAAGACCCGTGACGACGAAACCACTGTTGCGCGGTTATTTCCGGAAACGCCGTCGGGAACGCTTATTACCCACTATCGTCATAGAACGGAAGATGAGCAAGTATTGTCGCCTGCAACAACGGCAGGCGGCATGGTGACGATTCCACCTTTTGTAACTTCAGGAGGTCCGGGTTTGATGCCGTCAATCAACGGTGTTCCGCCGATCTATGTTCTGCCTGGAGGCAAGACGCTGTTTGAAAGTCTTACGGCATCCTTAATCTGCGCAACGTTTTTGGGGGACGCTTATGCTACGACCAAAGATGATTTGGCATGGTGGAAACGCCCTGTGCCTGTAATCGTGGAGAAAAGCAGTAAGAAAATACCAGGGATGAGTTCCAAAGAACACCGGCAATTGAGCGAAGTAGGCTATTTGCATGGACTTACGTTTCCCGCGCGTAAAGTGCGTTTGCATCCCGAACTACTCAATGGGGTTTGTTCGAGGTCGGGGCAATCCAGCGAGTGGTGCATCAAGACGATGGCATTTTGTATGGGGGAAAGTGCTGTTGAGGAAATATTCTGGCGCGATCCTTTTGTGGCGTACAGACTTCCCACCGCAGGAAAAGTCACTGGCGGTAAACGAAAACCCACAGCAGCAAGAAATAAAAAGAAAGACAAACCGAATCCGATTCGTCCAATGCAGAATCGCGGCAAAGCGGCGTGGCGTGAGTTTACGGGTCTTTTCCTGCAACAAAGCGAATCTAAAACAATGCGCCCGCTCTTTCTTAATCAACTTTCGCTGTTATCCATTGGTAAACGACTTGAAAAATACCCGTTCCGCTGTGTAGCATTTCAAACCGACGGAAAGATGAAGTATTACGAATGGATGGATTTTGGCTTCGACGTACCGTCATCACTCTTACAAGACCCCGACGGTGCGAAATGGACAGACGAAGCACTGTCGTTCACCACTGATTGCGTCGCTACGGTCACGCGCGTCTTTTCTACCACCTTTGGACAGAAGGTCAAAAACGCGGAGCGGTTCAAACGATTGAAGGAACGCCTCGAAGCAGATTACTGGACTGTTCTTGCCAGCGAATTTCGGCAATTCGTGCTGGCGCTTGGTGATCGCGCGAAGCAACCGCAAACGCTTGAAGAATGGCTAAACACGTCAGTGCATCGTGCGCAAGACGCATTCGATGGCGCGGCAGACGCTACGGGCGATGATGGCAGTACCTTGCGGCAGATTGTGCAGGGTAAAGCAGA
Source organism: Occallatibacter sp. (assembly GCA_050014655.1). Lineage (GTDB taxonomy): Bacteria > Acidobacteriota > Terriglobia > Terriglobales > Acidobacteriaceae > Telmatobacter. Next base: position 1,500 of record JBEKCX010000686.1, read on the forward strand.
ATGTCGAAAACAGTTGAACATTTTAAGAAGCAAAACTAAATAAGGAGGATTGTATGCCGGAACGTGAGCCTGATCCTAAAGTCAAAACATTCCTGGGAAAGCTGGCGCTGCTTGATGCAGGCAGTAAAGCTAAACTCAAGCGCGATGCGGGCAAAACCATTGGCGAAAGCCATAGTATCGGTTTGTTCTATCGCCTGCTGCCATACGGATTGAATGCCGCGCAAGAAGAATCATATTTTTTGATAGCGACACTTTTTCCGATGGCGGAGATCGGTGTCGCAGGTAATTTGGGAGCTTCATTGCGCCATGCCCGCGATCCCAAGAACAACAAGGGGCTGGACCGCCGCATTGAGATTCTGCTGGATGCAGACAATACGCAATTACCGTTTCGCCTACGCCAGGCAATTCAATTTCTAAAATCCAGGCGTGTGTCTGTGAACTGGCAACGGTTGCTAGAGGATTTGCAAAAATGGAATCGGCCAAGCCGCATCGTGCAAAAACAGTGGGCACGGGATTACTTCGCTCTACCAGCAGAAACACCACCGAACGGACCTGAATTATATGAGGTAGATGATGACCAGAGGGAAGATAACAAATTAATAATAGAAAAGGAGAATAACTTATGTTAATCCAATTCCATTTGCTGCAAAACTATGTGCCTTCTAATTTGAACCGAGATGACACAGGGTCCCCCAAAGACGCTGTCTTCGGCGGCGTGTTACGCGGTCGTATTTCGAGCCAGTGTCTTAAGCGGAGTATCAGAACATCCTCAATTTTAGAGGACGCGTTCAAATCGGAAGGATTGTTGGGAGAACGGACCAAGCAATTGCCCACGATTGTCCGTTCAGAATTGACTGAGCTAGATGCAAGCGATGAAGAAATCAAAGCCATTGTTGAGCGCGTGCCAGAGATTGGACGAGAATCTAAGAAGAGGGCGACTGGAGAAGATGAACCAGAAGCACCTGAAGAAAGTTCGGAGGAAGAAAGCATATCACCAATTGGCGAAACCAAACAACTCATCTTTATAGATCGCAAGACTGAAGCTCGCCCGCTGGCTGAAAAATTGTTAAAGATGTACAAAGAGATTGGCGCGAAGAAATGGGAAAAGATCAAGATTCCTGATATTGTGAAAGAGTTGGGTGAGAGTTGCCCCCGCTCTGTAGACATTGCGATGTTCGGACGAATGACAACCTCGCAGGCATTCAAGAATGTGCAAGCATCCGTCCAAGTTGCGCATGCTCTTTCAACGAATGCGCTTAAACAAGAATTCGATTATTACACTGCCATGGACGACCTGAAACCCGAAAGCGAGCCGGGTGCGGATATGATTGGCGATGTAGAGTTTAATAGTTGTACGTATTACAAGTACCTTAACGTACATTGGGATGAGTTACTCAAAAATCTCGGAGACGATAGGGCAATTGCCCGGCGTGCCGTTTTGGCGCTACTTAAGGCAGCTGCGATGGCGCATCCAACCGGCAAACAAAATTCATTCGGCGCATTCAACTTGCCCGATTTTGTTCTGGTCGAAGTCTCTAATCGCAATCTACCGGTGAGCTACGCCAATGCGTTTCTTAAACCAGTGTCCGGTTTTAGCGACAAATCGCTCATGGCAAACTCTGTGGAGAAATTGTCTGGCTATGTCGAACGTTTGAGTAAGGTGTATAATCTTGAACCGGAACGTGCTTATTTGACGGTAGACAATCTCGCATTTCTCGATTTGAAAGCAATGCTGTCTCTTAATGATTTAGGGAAGTGGCTAGACTCGTACCTGCCGAACGAAGTATTATCGAAATCGTAAAGGTGTAAGGAGTAAAATGGCAAACACACTATTTTTACGATTGGAAAGCCCTTTGCAATCTTGGGGAGAAGATAGCCAGTGGTCAGAGAGAAGAACTGCGCCCGATCCAACGAAAAGCGGCATCGTCGGGCTGTTGGCGTGCGCTCTCGGATGGAACGATGATGAACAGATCCGAAACCTTTCCCGTGAGATTCACA
>JBEKCX010000687.1:0-4827 GCA_050014655.1 Occallatibacter sp.
TGGGGAAGAATTCGAGAAATAACATTTGTTAATGGCATACTAATAGGGAGGCAGCGGTTTATAATGCCTGCAGGAGCAACAACCTAACCGTCAACCTTTGTCTATATTGTTATTGATGTGTGATTAAATAAGAAATAGCTCCGCCACTGGTAACCGTGCTCCTAAATGACGCAATGACATAGACAGATACAAGTCCATCACCGTCTGTGTATATGTCGATACCCGCCGATGAGTCAGCCGCATTAACTTCACCCGCTGACCACGGAATGCTATAGGTGTCAAGATCTATTCCCGGAGCATTTAGACCCACAGATTCGCTATTAAAAGCATCCTCAGGGCTCGAAGATGTATCATTGGGATCATCGGTCACGCCATCCCACATAAGATATTCGCTAGACGGTGTTTGTCTCTGATTGATAAAAGCAACCCAGTCTGGATAAAGCTGTTTGTCGCCCTCTCCGACAAAGGCAGTTAGTCTAACTGCAGATGAACTACCTGGTTCCGTTCCCTGTTGGGGAGTTATAAAACCACTGATGTTTATAACATTATGTCCGGAATTGTTGGGGATTGACTCAAATTCATCAAACAAGTACAGTTGATGTCCCAAGGTAGTGGAGTTATTGTAAATTATAACTAAGGACCATCCAGCGAATGCAGAATCCCCAAACGCTCCCGGGTGTTGAACACTATACGTATCTGAATATACACCACCCACCGTATAGGTGCCGTTACCGTTGCCGTATACTTTTGGATTTGCAGCACCATTCGCCCCTTGACTATAATTTTTGACCGTATCTGTGACATCTATTTTGCAGGCATAGTAATAACCATCAAAGACGTAATAAGGGACTCCTGAAACGTTTCCTAAACTAGCGCTGAGTGTAAGTTGAGTATTACTCTGTACACTTAAAACCGCATACAGGGTATTATTGGGCGCATCCATCATTAAGTAATTACCCGCGACCACATCACTGGTGAAGCTCGTGCCAATTCCGGTTACGCTGGTACCACTTATCGTAATTGTTCCATTTCTTCCGGACCTTACCGGAGCGTACCATAAAATATCAGGATCAGGAGCATTTGTGGTGGGAACTGTTTCATTCAGTGTTCCGCTGCTTCCTACTGAAAACGTCGCACTATTATCGAAATCAGTTACTCCCGTGCCATTTGGGTTACTGCTACCTGTTACCCATCCCGACCAATAAAGATAGGCAGCTTCCACTGATGAGCCAGTGGGTATACTACTGACGGTGCTGCTACTGCTAGCCAACGGCGTTTCCCGATAACCATTAGAATCGACATTATCTCTCAGTGACCCTCCAGTGGTCACATAATCGCCTGATATGGCAGCCCCAATCGCACGAAGGCCAGACGTTGGAACAGAAGCTTCTACCTGCGTATGCCCGGCTAGGGAGGTTATGTCATAAACTCTAACATTCGCATCCCAGGTATAATCATATGGAAATGCCGTATTTCCTGTATTGTTGCCGCAGTTTACCCAGGAGAGGGCATCGGGTATGTTTGTTGTTAAAGAAGAAGAAGCGTTATAAGAAAAGGTGATGCTTATGCTGTTACCATTCTGTCCCAGGCTGGTTTGTAAACTGCTAAAAGTTGAATTAGAAGGAAACGACCAGATTACGGCTTCATTACCGACACTTCTAACCACTTGCTCGGTAGAATAAAATTTAGGGGTTATGTCAGCATTGTAAGTATAACCTTGTGGAAACCAAACACCTATGGAAATTATGGGCAAAGATACTGCTCCTAGGTAATTAATAGTGACTGTGTAACTCTTGGAAGCAACACTGGCCAGCCCGCTCACAACTAAATTGGTATTATTGATAATGGTGCTAGCCGTACTTTGTGAAGGTTGGGGATTCTGATCTGGTGGGTTTGGTTGACTTACAGTTGGAATCCATGTCGGGTTTTTGTCATCTATTAGAGGAACCCAAGTATTCTTTAACGTAACGTTAACAGGATCATTATTAACGTTATTTGGTAGCTTATAGGTCCACCCATATTGATTATAATCATATTGATTATAAAATGATGCATTTGGAGGCACGGGGGTTATTAATGTGGCGAGGCCACTATCGGTCTGGTAAACCACATTATTTTCTCCATCCTGTAAACCTGACTCCGCCGCGTATAAATCGTTGGTATTGCTTATGTAGGGCCCATTAGTTTTAATGGAAGCCCCAATAAAGGCCAGTGTCGATGAAATAATCAGTGTTCCCACGAGTAATAAAATTAACACCAGTAAGAACGCCTGGCCTTTCTCACCGCTTTCTTGTAGCTTGAACAGCTTTATTATTCGCCCAATTATTATTTTCATAATCTCCATCTCGCCTTCAGGTATTAAGCCAAGGTCCCTGTGCCTGTGAAAGTGAATATGTTACTCGCCCTAGACGCTTTTCTTTTAACAAAGGTTTTGTTAATCAATGATACGATGCATACATACTCCAATTTTCAGTAGTAGAGGTGCCGCCAGACCAAGTCGCAGGAAATGAACCATATGCCAAAACGATGTAGTTTCCTGTTCCGGTGCTCCCAACCGAATAGGAAGGGCCAGAACTCGCACTATTCCATTGCCAAGCTAACCAATAAGTACCACTTTGTAACGTTAGAGAGGTCGGAGTTCCTGATGTTAAGTTTATTGTGTTCCATCCAATTGATATTGAAGTATCATTGCTTTGCCATTGTAAGGAGGAGGGAGCGGTGCTGCTATTAGAGTAGATTGCCAGTCTGGCATTTCCTGTTGAGTAAGAATAGAAACTCAATGAACTGATATTGGCATTATTAGTGGACAGAGTAACTTGCGTAGCATCTGCATACCCTTTGACCTGGGTGCCTGTGAAGTACATTGAAGTGGGACCATTAGTTTCGGAATTTGCTCCACTTGGAAAACTTGAGGGTAAGGAACCATAAGTAACCCCTGATTTATAATAATGCCCATTCGCTGCAGTAGTATTATGGAGATTAAAACTAGTCAGTTTGCTGTCGAATGTAAATACTATCCAGTAAGTTCCAGCAGGGAGATTGAATGGAGTACTGTAGGTATACGTAACCCATCCAGTGGAACCCGACACTGCTATCGATCCACGATCGGAGTTGCTTACCAGGGAGGAAGGACCACTCGCGTCTGTGTACAGACCAACGTGCATATGTCCTGATCCGGCTGAAGCCTGGTAAATGGTAAAACTGGTAATCGTCAAAGGGGCGGTTGTGGTGAACTTATCCCAAGCCTCGATGTAGCCTGTGTTACGTGTTCCATTACCAGTGCCATTGTTTTCTATTGTTGAATCACCGAGATTTGTTGAAGTTGGAGAACCAACGGAAGTGATACCAAAAGTGGCAGTTACGTTCGTCACGTTTTGTGACAATACAGATGAAGTGCTGCCCGCATAATTAGCATCTCCTCCATATACGGCCGTTATAGAGTGAGGTGAACCAGCTACACTCAGAGAAGATATTGCATAAGTCGCTTGGCCAGAGCTCAGAGTTCCTGTGCCCAGTGTTGTGACGCCATCCATGAATGTAACCGTGCCGGTACCAGCGCTGGGAGTAACCGTAGCGGTAAAGGTCACCGAAGATCCATTTGTCGAAGGGTTATTAGATGATGCGACCGATGTTGAACTAGTTGCCTTACCCACAGTCTGAGTCAAGGCTGTTGATGTGCTACTAGCATCATTAGCATCTCCGCCATATACCGCTGTTATAGAATGACTGCCAACAATAAGAGTGGTTGTTGTGTAAGTTGCCGTGCCAGAACTCAGAGTTCCTGTGCCAAGCGTTGTGCTGCCATCCTTGAAAGTAACCGTGCCGGTAGCTGCACTCGGCGTAACCGTGGCGGTAAAGGTCACCGAAGATCCAAATGTCGAAGGGTTATTAGATGAAGTAACTGCAGTTGAGCTAGATGCCTGGTTCACAGTCTGGGTTAAGCCGGATGATGTACTTCCCGCAAATATACTATCACCACCATATACCGCCGTTATGGAGTGAGGTGAACCCGCAACACTTAGAGAAGAAATCGAATAAGTAGCCTGACCCGAACTTAAGGTCGCAGTGCCCAGTGTTGTACTACCATCCTTGAATGTAACCGTCCCTGTTGGTGTGCCTCCAGAACCAGAAACGGTTGCAGTGAAGGTCACCGAAGATCCATATGTCGATGGGTTATTCGTTGAAGTGACAGCGGTTGAGCTAGATACCCCATTTACAGTCTGAGACAAAGCGGATGACGTGCTGCTAGCATCATTAGTATCTCCGCTATATGCCGCTGTTATCGAATGTGGTGAACCGGCAACACTTAGAGAAGAGGTAGAATAAGTAGCTACACCGCCGCTCAAAGTCCCAGTACCGAGCGTTGTGCTGCCATCCTTGAAAGTGACTGTTCCGGTAGCAGCACTGGGGGTAACCGTCGCGGTGAATATCACCGAAGATCCAAATGTTGAAGGATTACTGGATGAAGAGACCGTCGTGGAAGAAGTCGCCTTATTCACCGTCTGAGTCAAGGCAGTTGACGTGCTACTAGCATCATTAGCATCTCCTCCATATACGGCTGTTATGGAATGAGGTGAACCCGTCACAGTTAGAGCTGACGTTGCATAAGTCGCTTGGCCCGAGCTTAGAGTTCCAGTACCCAACGTTGTACTTCCATCTTTGAAAGTGACTGTACCAGTGGCTGCACTAGGAGTAACCGTAGCGGTGAATGTCACCGAAGATCCGTACGTCGAAGGATTACTGGATGACACGACTGTCGTCGAGCTGGATGTCACAGTTATAGTTTGATTCAACGGTGATGACGTGCTAACCCCAAAATTACTATCA
>JBEKCX010000688.1:0-2675 GCA_050014655.1 Occallatibacter sp.
CAGAATATTCAGGATACGTTTCTCAATACGGTCCGCAAAGACAAGAGTCCGATCACCATCTACCTGGTGAGCGGCGTGAAGTTGACCGGCAAGATCCGGTCCTTCGACAAGTACTCGGTGCTACTGGAGAACAACGCGCAGGAGCAGTTGATCTTCAAGCACGCGATCTCGACCGTGGTGAGCGGCCGGGTTGGCCCTCACTCCGACGGCCAGCTTGCGGGTAAGCCGGAGCCGCGGGTTCAGAGCGGCCCGGGCGGGGTGCTGGACGAGGCTGCGGGCTAGCAGGCAATCGATATTCCAAACCTGGCGACAACATCTCTAGCGGCCGCATACCTGACAGCCCCATTGCTGAAGATATGGATGGACGCGATCAGCGCGGAACCGGCACGAGCATGAGGCCACAGGTGGGCCTTGTGCAGGCGGCGGCGCGCGCTGCCGCGACCCAGGTTCGCCCGGCAGCGGGCCGCGAGCTCGCCGTTTTGGTCGCCGTGGAGTTTACCGGGCAGCGGCGGCGTTTGACCGCGGCGGTGCGGCTGGCGCGGGACGCAGCGGCGGCCGGTGCGGAATCGGCTGCGGTTGGGATGGAGCTGGACGGGTCTTCCGCCACAACCGATGGATCCTCCGCATCGGCGGAGGCTCATTGCGCCGCGGTCGGCAATCTCGACTTCGACGCTTCGCTTGCGGAGTTCGAGGAGTTAGCGCGCAGTGCCGGCGCGCAGATTGCGGCAACTCTGGTGCAGCGCCGCGCCTGGCCGGATGCGGCCACCCTGGTGGGGCAGGGCAAGCTGGAGGAGATCGCAGGAGTTGCGGCCTCAACAGGCGCAGACCTTGTGCTCTTCGACCACGATTTGACGCCCTCGCAGTTGCGCAATCTGGAAGCCAAGCTGCCCTGCCGCGTGATCGACCGGACGCAGTTAATCCTGGACATCTTTGCCCGCCACGCGCGCACCCGGGAGGGCCAGTTGCAGGTGGAGCTGGCGCAGTTGGAATACCAGTTGCCTCGGCTTGCCGGACGCGGCAAAGCGATGTCGCAACTGGGCGGCGGCATTGGCACGCGCGGGCCGGGCGAGACGCAGCTCGAAACCGACCGGCGCAAGATCAACCTGCGCATCGATCATGTGAAGCAGCAACTCGAATCGGTGCGGCAGATTCGCCGTCAGCAACGCCAGCGCCGCGAGTCGGTCCCAGTGCCCGTGGTCGCGCTGGTGGGCTACACCAACGCGGGCAAGAGCACGCTCTTCAACGCGCTCACCGAGGCTGGAGTTCTGGAATCGTCGAAGATGTTTGCCACGCTCGATCCCAAGTTGAAGCAGTTGCAATTGCCCAGCCGGCGCAGGATTCTGCTCTCCGACACGGTGGGCTTCATCCGCAACCTGCCGCACACGCTGGTCACCAGCTTCCGCGCCACGCTGGAGGAGGTCGAGCGGGCTGAGGTGCTGCTGCATGTGCTCGATGCGTCGAGCGCGATTGTGGAAGAGCAGAAGAAGCAGGTGGAGCAGGTGCTTGGCGAGTTGGAGGTGAAGGGCAAGCCGGTCATCGAGGTGATGAACAAGATCGACCTGTTGCAGCCGGAGGAGCGCGCGCGGCTTGCGGCTGGTCCGCAGCGTGGCGTGCCGGTTGCGGTGGCAGTCTCGGGGTTGACGAAGATGGGACTGGGCGATCTGCTGGCTGCCATCGACGAGGCCTTGGTGGCCGATCCGCTGATCGAGGCGCGCTTCTGCGTGCCGCAGTCGGAGGGCGCGGTGCTGGCCGCGCTGGAGGCTGGCGCGCTGGTGCGCGAGAAGAGCTTTGAAGGCAATCTTGTGGTTCTTACGGCGCGCGGACCGGCGTCGCTGCTGGAGCGCTATCGCAGGTTTCGCGAGCGCAGTTGACGCAATTGCAGTCGTTCGCCGCAGACAGCGAATTGTGCGCGGCCGGCAGCAATGCAGGCTTAAACAGAACAGGCCGCCTGTCGGGGAGCGGAGGTGGTGTCCCCATGCACGCGACCTGTACGACCCTGGACATCGGGTCTTGGTGGTATTTAAAGTCTAGGCCTCTTTGCGCGATTGTCAAAGGCTATTTTTTTCAGTGGGCTCTGGCCCGGCTTTTGCGCGGCGATCGCGCCCGATTATCGCTTCTGCGAGGTTTGACACTCGCCTCCGCGCTTTGTTAGAAAATAGCTGTACCCGAAGTGTGCAAGGCCGCGTCCCGCCCTGCGTTTTATAGGGGTTTTGCAGCCCCACGCCTGCCCCAATCATGGATGAAATACTGAATCAACTCGGTGGACTTGCGCTCGGCGCCGTGCCGACAATGGTCCTGTTCCTGCTCCTGGTGGTTGCCTATGGCTTGCTTGTCCGGCGTCCTCTGGACCGCGTGCTTGCCGAGCGGCGCGCGCGCACAACCGGAGCGGTGGAGCAGGCAAGGGGAGCGATCTCGGCGGCTGAGGCCAAGACAGCGGACTGTGAAGACAGGCTGCGCAGGGCCAGGGCGGAGATTCTTGCCGCGCGCGAGCAGCGGATGAAGCAGTGGAGCGCAGAGCGCGAACAGGCCCTGGCGGAAGCGCGCGCGGCGACCGCGGAAAAAGTGAAGGCGGCGAAGGGCGAGATCGAACAGAGCGTGGCTATCGCGCATTTGCAGATCGATGGGGTGTGTGCGGAGTTGAGCGAACAGATTGTGCGAGCGGTGATGCCGTCCGG
>JBEKCX010000689.1:0-6302 GCA_050014655.1 Occallatibacter sp.
TAGCAGAAGGCGCGGTTGATCGAGTGCTAGTGCTCTGCCCCTCGACAACTATCGAAGCAGGATTACTTGAGAAGTTTCGAACACTTGCTGGAAGAGCTGATCTACGCAGCGTCTTACCCGCAACAGCACTCATTTCAGCTCCTAGCATAATCAATGCCAGCCAAACTATCGCTGCAGGGAGTATTTGTGTCGAGAACTATCATGCGATTCTCGAGCATGTTGGGTCCTCGATCCGCGATAGCTTGGCGGATGCAGGTGCTCGAACTGCGGTCCTAAGTGATGAAGCGCACCACGTGGCAAATGAATCCACAGCGAAGACGAAACGCTGGAAAGAATTCCTGCTCGATCCGATATATGGGTTCCGTTACCTTATTGGCGTGTCGGGCACTTGCTATGTCAAGAATGACTACTTCTCCGATGTCATCTATCGCTATCCTCTCAGACAAGCCATGGAGCAGAAATGGATAAAGAAGGTCGACTACGTCGCGGAAATGCCACGCGCTGGTGAACCAGATGAAAAGTGGCAGCTCATCAGAAATCGCCACGAAGATAACCGGAAGAAACTTGAGAGAAGACAGCTTCTCCCACTCACGATCATCGTCACGCCTACCATCGCGCGCTGTAAAGATGTCACTGATGAATTGAAAAGCTTCCTTATTGAACAATGTGGTGTGACGCTGGACGAAATTACGCCGCTGGTGCTGACCGTCTACAGCGGGGCGCCAGACGTGCTCAAGCTATCGTCTGTTGATGCACCTGAGAGCAAGGTGGAATGGATCGTTTCAGTATCCATGCTGAATGAAGGATGGGATGTGAAGCGTGTTTTCCAGATTGTTCCGCACGAAGAGCGGGCATTCAACAGTAAGCTTCTAGTTGCACAAGTTCTAGGACGCGGACTGCGTATCCCTGACGGCTGGAAGGACCAGCCGACAGTTATTGTCTTCAATCATGATGCCTGGGCTCCCAGCATCCGGCACATCGTCAACGAGGTACTTGAGCGCGACAAACGGCTTTTGTCGTACGTGATACCAGATTCCCCGCACCATTTCGACCTTGAAAACATTGAGTACACGCTGACTCCAACGTCAGTAAAAAAGCCGATGACCGCCGAGTATAACTTGTTTGCCAAGGGCTACATCGACCTCGCAACGGATTCACCGGAAGAAGAAGTCAGCATTCGGTTCGAGCGGGCCGGCACGGGTGAAACTTACGATTGGCTCACACGCTTCCACCGAAAGACCTATACAGCGCGTGAAGTTGCGACAGTAATGTTCGAGCGACTCGAACAGGCCCAAGATCCAGACGATACAGATCCCAAGATGCGAACGGTTTATACGGACAAGTACAGTGTTGATGCACTTGAAGCGATCATTACGGAATCGCTTCTTCGAAGGAACACTAACGTCGCCACAGAGTCGATGAAGCAGAAATGTTTGCAATCTCTCGGCCCACTGCGTCGCAAGTCATCAGAAAACGTGCGTTACACCTTTACCGCGAACTACTTTGTGCCTTTATCTACGGGAGCCCGGCAAGGAGATTCTGTCAGCGCGCCAGATCTGCGGAGCAACAAGACCCTATTCTTTACGGACCAGACCCGCGAGAGTTTGACCGATGACCAAGTCGAGTTCTTCGACGAAGCGATAGAGCCAGGCAGTGGCTACAAAGTAGTGTTGGTACCCAACCGGCATGATTTCAAGACACCACTCAACGCGGTAATTGCAGATTCGGAGAACGAACGACGTTTCATCAACCAGTTACTGCGCCCGGAAAACCTGTCTCAGTATGATGCCTGGGTAAAGTCTACATCGACCCGATTTTACGAAATTGACTATGCCTGGAAAAAGGGCGAGCATCCCAAACGCGGGAAGTTCAGCCCGGACTTCTTCATAAAGTGTGGTGATCTAATTATTGTTGTGGAGATCAAGGGTGACGAGGAGATCGCCGACCCGACCGACGAGAATATCAAGAAAAACGAGTATGCCTTGGCACACTTTGATCGACTGAACAATCATCTGAAGGACACAGGCTCTGACGTGCGTTATAAGTTCAGTTTCTTGACAGAAAAGAGCTTCAACAAGTTCTTTCAGGCGCTTCGAGATGATCGCGTTGCTTCCTTCGGATCCGAGCTAGACGTCAAGCTCATGGCATGATCACCCCTTGATGGGGAGTTTCTTGAGACTATGGACTACGGCGAGAGGTCGAGGCAGGGAATCAAAGCAGGGGTTCGACTCATCGACGAGATCGGGGCAGAGGAATAGACTTGATACCAATCACGTACACTCAAGCCAGGTTGAAACATCTCCGAAAGCAACATCACCGCCAACAAGAAAGCTTGGATTGCCATGGCAGCTAGTCCGCAAGTCGTACCCGTCGAAGCAAAGCAAATGGGCGGCCAGATCTTTATGGGAGATAACCTTGAGCTCCTGCGCAACTTGCCCGACCGCTCTTGCAGGCTGATTTACATAGATCCGCCCTTCAACACCCAGAAGACACAAAAGCGCGACAGAATTACCGTAACGCGGGACGAAAATGGGACAAGGGGTGGATTCGCAGGCGCGCGATACGCAGTAACCCGCACGGCCTCACCGCAGTATGCGGACAGCTTTGACGACTTCCTATCGTTTATCGAGCCACGTATCAAGGAAGCGTACCGAATTCTGACCGACGATGGTTCTCTGTTCTTCCACATCGACTATCGCGAAGTTCACTATGCGAAGGTATTGATAGACGGCATCTTCGGCAGGGAATCGTTCATAAACGAGCTCATTTGGTCCTACGACTATGGCGGAAAGCCCAAGAATCGCTGGCCTGCCAAGCACGACAATATCCTCTGGTATGCAAAAGATCCAGACAACTACGTTTTCAACTATGAGTCGATAGACCGTATACCTTACATGGCACCTGACCTGGTGGGCCCTGAAAAGGCAGAACGGGGCAAAATCCCGACCGACGTGTGGTGGATGACGATCGTTCCGACCAACAGCAAAGAGAAGACCGGCTATCCCACGCAGAAGCCCCTCAAACTACTGAACCGGATTGTTCGCGTCCACTCGAATGAGGGGGATACTGTATTGGACTTCTTTGCTGGCAGTGGAACAACAGGGATGGCCGCAGCTCTTTCCCAACGCAACTTTATCCTGATCGACGAAAGCGCTGAAGCTATCCGCGTCATGGCTGATAGACTTGCCTTCGCCAAACCCTCAATCATCGGTATGGATTACGAGGCGAAATCCGAATGCCAATTGGCCTTGTTGTAGACGATCCTCACCTAGCGAAGTTTGTTCAGGTCTCTGACGCTGTGAGCAAGGAGTACGCGGCCAACCTGGAGGGTTGGTCTGGTAGTCCCTTCGTATGGATTCTTACCCTGCCGTCGAGAGCTAAGGGGGCGGCCGCGGAAAAGATTGTTGACTCTTGGCTTACCAACAACGGGTTCGACGTTAAACGCTCCGGGCAAACTGGATGTGATCGGATCGTCAACGGGATGAAATTGGAGATTAAGTTCTCTACTCTGTGGAAGAGCGGCGGTTATGTATTCCAGCAGCTGCGAGACCAAGACTACGCGTCGGTTTTCTGCCTCGGTATTTCTCCGTCGCGCGTCCATGCATGGGTAATTCCAAAGGCTGTTGCATGGGAGCATGCCATCCCTCAACACGGTGGGAGTATAGGTAAAGACACCAGATGGTTTGGGTTTCAGGCAAACAGCCCGCCAGCGTGGATATCAGATTATGGCGGGTCACTTTCCGAAGTCCTGGCGGTCCTCAAGAAAGGAAACTGAGGTGAAACAGGAACTAAACAGGCCCGAGTTGGATGCAGCCATCAGCCTAGGCGAGAAATCTCTCGCGAAGTACAAGTTCCTAAGAGCGCAACCGGCTACCAGCCGAAAACGGCAGCTAGACACGGAATGAAATGCCGAAGCTTATCGCCATCACGTTGGGAGCCGTCGCCGCAGTGTTGGCTTGGGTTTGGTTTAGTCGTCGGCCCGTTTTGGGAAAGCCGTTGGCTAATGAACGCCCCATCGATGGACAGCCGCCATCGATGGACACAGTAGCGAATCAGCGCGCAGACAGTGGCTTATCCGCGCCGGCCATGAATGGCAAATTCCAAGATCAATCTACAGAAGCGCCACACGAGCTGACAATCGAAAGTCTTGCACGTGCCGTAACTAACGCGGCTATTTCGACAGTATCCGATTCTGAGGGGACTGCGTGCGCTCCGACAGACGAGATAGGAGTCGGGACTTCGCTGGTGCCCAATTCTCCGTCGGGAGAATCTGCGGTTCCTGTTCCTATTGAGAAGATCGAAATCCATCCGATTTCGGTTGCTGTTTCTTGTCTGCCAAGCAACGAAACAATTCGAGACCCGATGGATGAAACGGCTCGAGAATCTGAGGAGAACCATGCTAGGTTTGCTTCTCTGCCAATTGCAAGTCCTCAGGAAAAGGATATGGTTGGGCAAATAAAAGGCTCTGTGATTCAGCCGTTCGTTCCCGGGACAACAACACCGACTCCGTCAGAAGATTTGGCCTGTGTGGGCGAAACAGATCGGCAACCGTGTATTGCCGATGAAGAGCTCGCCAAACTCTCTACTCCATTGGACACCACGGCAGCAACTCTGCCAATTATAACTCCATCGTCTGGTCGCAAAGCTGAGGCGGCCACCGGTGGGGGGACGGAAGCGCCACCAGTGGTAGTTGAACCACTTCGTAAGGCGCGCAGCTTTTCTGAGCCAAAACCTTCTCCGACAAGAAAGATCGCCACCCATGATGAGCAAACGTCAGACCCTACTCCAAGGACCAATGCCAGCTTACCGATTCGTCTTCAGCTTGTATTTGGAGGTGGCGGAATTGTAAAGAAGTTGGCTCTTATTCCGCACCGGTGCGAAGGAATGCCGAGCAGCCTCGAAGTCACGACCATCGCAGGTGACCGTCTGCAATTCTCTGAATTGACTTCGGACTCCTATGAACCCGTGTCTGTTTCTGAAGTCCCCAACACGCTGTCAGAAGGGGTGGTCTTGCAGGCGCGTGGCGACATGCAAGAGTGGCGTTGGGAGTTAAGCAGACGTGAAATATATGTACTCGCAGCGGGAGATGCATTCGGCCTGAGCGGATTCGTGACCCGTCGAAAGGACCAACGCCTATGGCTGAATACGCGGCATGTTGTTTTGGCGAAGGAAAGCTTGTGCGATCAGGTTATTGACGCACTCAATGAGGCTGGCTGCGCCCCGCTAGAAGTGTGCGACAGCACTACGCTTGGCGTTCCGACTGGCTGGATTCTTATTCGTAACGTCACGCCCACGCGCGCGGTGCCAATGTGCGACGAACACAATATTCTGAACGTTCTCTGTCCGGGACACGAGACTGAGCCGCAGTTCATAGGAGGTATCAGACTGGAGCGAAGTGCTTGGCTCGTTGGATTCCCGCCTCGCATCCGCTTCGCCGGAGAATTGGGGACTGGTTTTCAGGTGCTGATTGACGACCAGCCAGCGACGCTTACAAGCGATGGTGCATTTGAATCTCCGGGTTGGGACAATAAAGGCGAACACCGCCTTTGGTTCGGTGACCGGGCGCAGACCTATGTGCTTCGTACAATGAAAGAAGAATGGGACGCTTGGCCCGCGCATGATTGTGGCGTTGGCACGGCGATTTGTGGCGCTAGCACCTATCGGATCGATAACGCACGTTGGCGACAGTGTTGTATCCCTGCCACAAATCCTCTTCTGATCGGCGCACGACCAGGAGAGATTTTCCACTGCCGGGTACCGAACGACGCGGAAACTGAATGGGTTCTCACGTCGGTTCCGTTCACTCCGGTTTGGGCGTTACCGAGTGGCAGGATACCCAAGAAGAGTTGTCCGGCCGTCATTCAGCTTATTGAATTCATAGAGCCACTCAATCAAATTAAGCAATCTTTGCACAAGCTCAAAGTCACCTCCGCATTGAGGAAATGGGTTTTTGTGGTCAGAAATGCTCGAAGAAACCGGTTTGTGCTCGCCATCAAAGACGAGGAGGCCTGTGCACTATGGGGGCGTTATGGCGACATGGCCAAGAAGCTTAGGAAGCAGATGCGATGAGAGCGAATGAACTACTGCTGTGGTTGTCGGCGCGCCGCGAAGGCTCGTGGTCGCAGTTCCGCGCCGCGGTCGAAGAACTCCATTCTGTCGAGAACAATTCCGACGAGAACAGAGGTTCTCAAACAGACGACAACGATTTTCCGGTTCATCAGCAGCTTCGACTCAATTTCGAATGTGCGGCGCATGCTGAGTTCTTCGAGCGTGATTCCAAATACATGTGGCGCATTGCTCCA
>JBEKCX010000690.1:0-3563 GCA_050014655.1 Occallatibacter sp.
GTTTCCGAGTCCCCACTGCGCAATGGCGATCGGGTTGTACTGCAAGCCGATCTGGCCGTGGTAGTCGAGCATGGGAATCCCATGAGAATCGTAATGGCCCGAATAATCGGCCTTAGCCTCGAAGCCCATGTAGTATTCGCCCAACTTGTCCGTGGTTGCGTTTGGGTTCGCTTGCGGCGTCCCGTGCCAGAAGGTCAACTGGCTTCTTCCCGGCACCAGGTAAGCGCTGAAGATGCGCCGGTAATACTGAAAACGGTTCGCAAACGACATGCTGAGTGGTACGTGCGTGAGTTCGTCAACTATAGCATGAAGTAGGCGCTGCGAGCCTGATGCACCAGCCTTCGGTAGTGGGTCAGTTTCCTTTTCCACAGGAGCCAAGTAGAATGGCAATGCTAAAGCCGGTTCTGAATGGTTATAGAAGGCTCCCGCGCCCTGTTCGCCACCAAATAAAGCGGCCGTCTTCAAGGAGAAAAGTTGTGACAATGGCCGCTGGATTCCTCTGTAGCGATGGCGTCGTAATCGCAGCAGATCGGCAAATCACCGGGAGCCAGTATACCTATCAAGAATGCAAATTGAATACGTTAAAGTGGGCGAACGGAACCGCTATATGGGGATATTCCGGTTCTCCCGATACAGCAAAGAGGCTTGATGCAGAGCTAAAGGATTGTTTTACTCCGAATGTTTCAGTGCAGCATCCGATAGTTGCCACCGGCCTCGAATTGTCACTGACAAAGAGTTTGAAAAAAAAAGAGGCATTCGCGACTTTGTTTGGAGCATGGCTAGATGGAGAAGAAAGCCCCAGTCTCTTGATTTCCAATGGAGTGAATGCCGTTCCAGTTAGTCGCTGCGAAGTAATCGGATGGGGAGACTCCCCGCTCGCTAGATATTTGCGTGGGTTGTTTCTAAAAGGCAGCTCAATGACAAACGTAAGTCAAGCAATCGTTATCGCCATCTATTTTTTGTTACAGGGTAAGAACTATGACGGACAATGGGTGGGTGGCGGGACTGATGTTTTCATTATTGATAGCCAACACAGACACCGGAAAATAGATGTCGGACGGACGCGAATCTGGGAAAGCGCATTAGAAGCAATTGAACGCGAGAATGTAGCATTGTGGCAATCTTTGACGGGAACAGATTCTTTTGCTCACAACATGGCTCCGTTCTCGCAGTTTATTGGGAAAGCCGAATTTTTCAGTGCTCAGGTGCGGGCACTCAAGGCCGTGGAAGATGTAGTCTAGGCGATCCCGTCCAATGCCTTGCTGACCAGATCACTTTCAATCGTAGAAGCCTTGACGGTTGGTTTTGGCAGGATGGCGCATAATTCCTCAAGACTCCATACATGATCGCTCAAACCAGCTTCCATCGCGGGAGTGCAGCGCAATGTTTGGTGAATCCGGCAGTAGTTGTAAAACATATAGTGCAGCGCAACGGAGTGGCGGTGATTGTCGGCCTTCTTGCTGAATCCGTTTGTTAGGCGCGTGAACCGCCGCATCTGCATACGCATCGTGAGATTCTGGCGTTCTACAAAGCTGGTGCTTACATATCTTGGGTCAGGGTTGCCGCTGACCACTTTCATATCGCAGCCGATGCACGTAGCGGGAGAATACCGCGTCTCAGTCTCCATCACAGCCCCATAAATCTTTTGGAGCATCGCGTAATCAATATCCGCCCCGAAAGCATTCTCAATCGCATCCAGATAGACCCTGTGGCCGTCTGTGGTGATCTGTACTCGATTCGTGATCCGACTGGCGCAATCTTCCATAAAATCCTTTGCCCATCCACCATCCCGACCGCCGACAAGATACGAAACAACTAGCTTTGTGTCTGCGTCGATTCCAACCCACGTCCAAATATCGCCCCAGCCTTCTAGTTTCTTTTCTGCTCTGACGTTCTTCGCCTTCGCGCCAACAAAACACCAAATTTCATCACACTGTAGACGGCGCACCTTGAGATTGCGAACGGCGCGATTGTGATACCCAGCACACGCGCAGCCCATCTCCGTTAGGAGCTTCACAACCGTGTTCTTTGCCGCCCCGGTCATGCGGACTGTGGCGCGAATCGAACAGCCCTCAATCAAGCAATTAATCACTCTGGCGCGGGTTTCGGTATCCAAGCAATTCATATTGACTTTTATACCATAGCCGCTTTAGCATGTCAAGGAGAAACTGATTTTGTTATTTGAAAATTGCTCGTTTAGGAGGAAACATGAACTCAATTATTCCAATCTGTCCCCACTGTAGAAAGGCGATTACAGGAACGGCATACGCGCAAGACAAGTCCCTAGGAGTAAATATGTTTTTCTGTCTCAACTGCAAATGTGTATTGGGATTCGCCATTGGTCCCTTGCCGGCACCGATGCCCTTGGCTACAACATGAGCTTGCATTGGGTGTTTGCGCCGTGGCATGATTCACCTCAAGCGCGACCAGTGGCGCAGCGGGAAATTCTAGATTTAGCGAAAGGCTTCGGTGTTGGGCACCGTGGCCTTTCTTTTTTCTAATTAAAACATGCTTGTCAAGCTGGAAGGGGAAACGCACGATGAAAATGCTACGCTCACTGACTCTGTTGGCTCTAGTGTTGTGTGCGGTTGCTGCTTTTAGTGTCGATGAGCACTACGTTGACGACAACGAATTGCTGAGCAAGTGCAGTTCAACGATCAAATTCTTGGATAATGAAAAATTATCCTCGTCTGAGATGCAAGACGCTGGGTGGTGTTTGGGCTATGTCAATGGGGTTGCCGATGGCATGGAGATGGCTACCGCAACGGGAAGCATAGCGAAGCTGTATTGCATTCCAGAGGGAGTGACCACCGGACAGGCCGTTAGGGTTCTGGTCAAATGGCTGAGGAGTCATCCAGAGAAACTTCATCAGAGCCGGGTTCTGGTCGTGGTTTCTTGGGCAGACGCATTTCCTTGTAAATGAAAATTTAGCGTTTCTTCCATCGTGCCCTAGCAGCCCTTGCCGCAACCCTGGAACGTGCTGCCTTCGTCATAGTCTTGAGACGGCGCTTGCCGCCGATCTGACCGCCCTTGCGCCCTATCGCAGCCATGTACTCGGAGAGATTGACGGGTGGGGCTGGAATCGCAACGACTTCCGGTTCTGGCGGTGCATCGCTCGTAGATTGCTCTACAATCCATTTCGCAAGCTGGTTTGGATCACGCGGGCGTTTGCCCTTGCCGATGGTCACGAAACCATCATGCCACAATGCCAGATGCTAAAGCGAGCCTGTGAATATTCAAACTGACCCACTACCCAGCCTTCACACTCTTCGAAGCGTGACTTCTAGATCACCTTTTCCCGTCGGCTATTCTGCAATCGTTGACTGCAGTATTCTTGTCCACGGGTGGGATCATCCGTTGGTAATTGTTGAATTCAAAACCGAGCTAACAAAGGCGGCAGCGTCTGCAGACATCGACCGCCCCAAGGCGAGCGAGTCTTGGATGCGCAAAGTGGCAAGCGTAGCGCCGACAATCTGGTCGAATGGGATGGGAACTGCTTGACCTTCTCGAATAGCGTTGGCAAGAGCCTCGCATTCGCCGCGATGACCTTTGTCCTGACGCCA
>JBEKCX010000691.1:0-10197 GCA_050014655.1 Occallatibacter sp.
CGCTTGGCGCGCTCCGCCTCAGTCTCCTGCCGTCGATCGGCGATACTCCTGGCCAAGCTCTCCCGCTCCTTCTTCTCTTCGTTGAGAGGCAACCGGCGGTCGTCTCTCTGGACCAATTGCCGAGACCGCTCACTCGGTGAGAGATGCAGAAGTTGCCTGGTGCGGTGCTGATTTTGCCGCTTTCATCGGAGACTATCAGTGCCGAGCCCAGGGAGTTGCGCGAACCAGCCGGGTTTTCACCCCAGATCGGAATAGGGTTGGTGAATTGCAATGCGGAACGCGCGACAAACACGCCGAGGCTCACGGGAAGCTCGTTGATCCCAATCAACCCGCAGACACTTGTCACACTTCTTCCTTCATGGTTACTCTCAGCCCCGACTCCGATATCAGCGACCCACAATAACAGCTTCCCTGGGCCTCGAAAGAGAGTTCCAACCAACGAGAATAATGTCGCCGCGTAACGGGCAGCACGGACCGGACGCGGCGACAACACATTCGGAGTTCGCACCGCGGCCCTTCCGGGTACTCTCATTGAGGCTTGGTTCTTCTGCGCGGCGCATGGCAATGAAGATTCGCCGGTCGGACTGATCGATCGCGTACTCAAACAGATCGGAGGCTCGCCGAAGCTTATGACCGAAGGACTATTAGACGCGCCCATCCTCACTCCCACAAACGGCGGACCCAAAACGCCCCCCGCTCCTACCCAGCCAGCGGTGCCCCAGCCACCGGCTTGGGAGACGACTCCCGCCGCCACCCCCGCCGGGAAAGCCCAAAGTGGCGTTCGATAAGGCGGCTCCCGTCCCGCCCGCTCCCAAGAAAATCACTGGCAAGAGAATCGCGGTAGCGATTATTTTGCTGTTCGTGACCGCAGCGGGCGCATGCTTCATTTGGAAAATGTTTCTCGCGGCGCCAGCGGTGCCGGCGAGCATCGTTGTCCTTAGCGCCCGGATCGAAGGAGACGACTCGGCGGTGGCAGCGAAGACCACGGGGCGCGTATTCTCGAAGTTCGCGTGCGGGAAGGCGACATGGTCAGGACCGGCGACATGATCGCGGTTCTCGGCGATCAGCAGATTCGGGACCGCGAGGAACAGGCCCCAGGCCGCACTCGCTGGAGAGGAGGCGAAAGTGGGTGTGACACGCCCTTCTGGGATTCGATGCATGGTCGCTTCGGTGCCGGGATCGCGCTGGGAGATGATATGTCGAACCAGAGTGTAGTACGGGCGGCGGACCGCTTCCGACCGGAGCGGCCGTTCTGATCCGGGGGTCAAGACCTTGCGGCTGTTATTCCATTTATTCCGTTAACGACGGATTCGGAAAGCGGCCACGAGGAATCGCTGGGAGAAGATGCCGACTGACTGGTGGTCAGCCGCCAAGCACTCGGGGGGTAATCAGGCTCGGTCCGCGGACACTAAACATTCATGCCGATTGTGTGCCAGAAATCGTTCCGATGTCACGCGCCCCACCAGGCTAACGGGTTTCGAACTTGCCATCCTTGTTCGATGTTTTGGGATGTCCAAGTCATTGACTTTGCTACCTGAGGCGAAAAGCCTCGGTTGACCTCGCGCTCCGTCGCTTTGACAAAACCTAATCGGAGTCTTGATTCGCCTGCATTGTTTTCAGGTATTTGCGCAAGCGATCGGCATCGTTCGTGGTCGATTTGCGACCGCGTGATGCGCTCAAGAGCAGCCGGCCCGCTTCGGAAAGCGATCTGCATTGCCGACACATTTCTATGACATGACTAACCTGAACGCGGTCAACTGCGTCCATTTCAGCTATCCGCTCGCCGCCGAGGAGGTCGCGGAGCCGGGTTTCTCCCCGTGCCTCCTGGCCCGCTAAGCGAGTGCCACTCAGGCGCCGGCCCACATGAGTGCGAGCCCTCATCTGGCCATTCCCGATTTTCCCGGCTTGACGAGCCGCAGCGGTTCGTTGGGATCGTAATCGAATCCTCCCGAGGCCGGTGGCGGAGAGAGCTTGCGCTGTTTGAGTGCCGCGATTTTCAGCGCAGCATCGGTTGGCGGTATTTGCTGCAACACCCTCTTGCCGGCATTCGTCTGCGGGGATGCGACCTCGCTGGAAACACCAGGCCTGACGCTGGGCCGCCTCTCAGCCTTCGCCGTTCGGGTCCTGAGCTTCAGGAAATGATGTATGTTGCTCGGGGACGAACTGACCTGGCATTCTTCCGCTAGCACGCGCGCGATTTCCATGAAGGTACGGCCGCGTCGACGCATCTCTTCGATCAGCGTGGCATGTGGATCCAATCGCGAGCGCGGCGGCTTGGCCGGAAGTCTCTCGATAATCTCGTTGACCTTGTCATCCATCTCAATCCCACCTGAAACGCCCCTGGCACGAGCCCAGCGGCCCGCCGAAGACGTTGAACGTCCGTCGAATGGCGATTGAACGTTCATCGAATATCCATTGAATATTCGATGAACGTGCATCGAATAGAACGGGCTTCGCGCGGGCCGCAAAACCTAAGCCGCTAGGCTTAGGGATGGTGTCTCTCTCCCTTCAGAACCGCCGTAGGCGCAAACTCCCATCGCTATGCGCGCTCCCCATTCGCATCGATCCTCTGAACGACGATCTCTCGGATGAACCGCCCACCAACAGCAAAAAAGCGCTCTGGCCTCGACGGCTCACGCATGGCGCCCACCCGCTGTGCTGCCAGGTCAGCCAACAGAACCGACAAGCCGCTGCCTCGTACCACGACGTCGTGCGCCACGAAAACCAAACGGATCTCGTCCTCGCCGCCTTCGGCATACAGGAATTGACTCCACGGCAAGACGTACGTCCGCTTCAGCAGAACGATTTCCAGGGCAGCCGTCCGCTCGTCCGGCGCTATCGACCATGGCTTCCCGCTATCGGCTGATACCGCGTTCATGGGTTCTCTCCCTCCTGATCTGCTGCCGCACCTTTTCCGGCAACGACGTCACGAATCGTGCCGCCCTCCTGGCAAGATCGCGCGCGGCCGCCAGCCCGCGAAGCTCGCCTCGCGTGTAACACCGTCTTACTCCCCTCGCCAGTTCTGACGCTGACTTGCGTGCAGCCGAACTCGCAACCGAGGCCCGCAGCCCCACCTTGTCGCTCGTGATCACCGTAACGCTTCGCCGCCCGCGCGATGCCGCCACATAGAACAACTCCTTCTGCATGCCGTCGGCAGAGATGATCACTGACTCGACGGTTTTGCCCTGGCTGCGATGCGCCGTTACGGCATAACCGTGCGCGAACTGCCGGAAGTTGGACGGCAGGACACGACCGTCTTCGAGTGCGATGCGTCCTTGTTCGTTCACCGACGAGACCGTCACGATCTCCCCGTTGGTCGCGCGGAATCCCAGATCCCTTCGGTTCGCCGTGAGTAGGAGCCGGTCACCTGCTGCAATCTCGATCCCTCGGCGCTCCATGACATCGAAGCTGTTTCCCTGCTGGCCGGTGATCCGCCGTTCTTGGCCGCGTTCGTTGCGAACCGTGACGTGGTTCCCACTCACGCATACCACCTCAACCGTTTCATTTTTCTCGATCCCTTTTGCTTGCCTGTGGAAGCAGAGGAGCTGGCCGGGACGAAAGTTGCGCAACTCCCGTTTCTGCGCCGTGCTCCAGCTCAGCGACACATCGCGCACCGCTTGGACCGCCGCACCCAACCCGCCCGAACGCTTCCGCTGCGCGCGGATCGCCTCGGTCACGCGACCAATCTCCTCGTGCGTGGCGCAGACGACTAAGGCGTTCTGTGTCCTGGCCTCTGAATAGGCCTTGGCAACAGCCGCCGCACGATCAGCCGGCGCAACCTCCCCCACGGCACCGAGGGCATTCAGTTTCTCGAATCCGCGCTCCGGGTTTCGTCGAAGTTCTTGCATGGCGTCCCGATAATCCGGCGCTCTCTGCCGCTGGACCTCCGTCAGGGCTACGCTCTTCAGACGCGATTCTCTTTCCAACACTCGCAACGCATCGCCCGCCTCGACGCTCTGAATCTGTTTTGTGTCGCCGCTGAATACTATGCGGGCACTGTGACGCTCAGCCAGTTCCAGTAGCTCCCACATCTGGCGGCTGGAGATCATACCGGCTTCGTCCACGATCAGAACCTTGCAGCCGAGTGCCGCCTGGATTCGCTGATCCTGTATCAGCCGCTCGACCGTGATAGCGTCCTGGAAGCCTACCTTCTGCAGTTCCTCAACCGCGCTCATGGTTGGCGCGACGGCCAGCAACTCACGACCCGCTTCGATTAACTGTCTCCGCACTTCCTGAAGGGTTGCTGTCTTGCCGGTACCGGCAGCACCACAGATGTTCACCGCAAGGTCCCTTGAGGCGAGCACGGCCTCGACAACACGCCTCTGCTCGGGGCGTAGCTGATCGGATGCGGCAATCGCAGCCCCGTTACCGAGCGCTTCAAAGCCGCCAACGCCACCGTTGATGGTTTCGATCATGGCGCGCTCCCGGCGGAGACTCGCCACCGTGGCGACTTCGCTGCCCTGACGAAGGACCTCCCCACGCGCCTCTTCAACCGCGAGCGCCCCTTTCAGCTCAGCCGCACTGACGCGTCCCCGGCCGTGGCGTAGCGCCTCGGTGAGAAGCGCGTGATCACGCGCAACCGAAACGCGCTCGAATACGTGCTCCTGGGCGTACTGCAGCGAGAACTCGGCCGGCTCCAACGGAACCGGCACCGTGGAACTGGCTTGCGCTAGGCCTGTCAGCGTCTCAGCTTCCGTGGCGGTTAGCCTCTCGCGCTGACGAGAGCGCAACTCCCCGGTCGAGATTTCGGTCAGCTTATCCGGACGCGATTCGCGTACCAACACGGCAACTTCGTTGTCGCTCGGTTGGCGTCTGTTTCTTTCGACGAATTCTCGGATCGCGGCGTCGCGCTGCTGACTCCGCTGGCTGAACTTGGCGAGAAGCTCTGCAGAAACACCTGCAATCTCAAAACCGCAGTCCCGCCCCTTGGCGTCCCGGCGGTCCACGACCGTGTAACCAAGTTCCCGCACTGTGCGGGCGAGCGAATTGCGGTAGACCTCGGTCAGGTAAGCGCGACGCTCGTAGATGCCAGACGCCTGCAAGGCTTTCCATCGACCTTCCGTGCCGTCATAGGTGAGATTGGCCGCCACCGCGTGCGTGTGAAGCTGGGGATCGAGCTCCCGGCTGCTGTCGTGGTGGTAAACGGCCAGAACGATATTGCCGGTGGTTCGATCTGCATTGGCGCCACCCTGCCGTACCCGCGCCGCCGCATAGGATTCGAGTTCTTCGAGGGCCGCCGCAACGGCCGTCTGATGTGCCTGCACCAACCGCAAGTCTCCGCCAAGAATTGCCAGGAGCGAAACCGACTTTGGCGCCGAGATCGTGAAATCATACAGGGATCGCGCCTGGCAGAGTGTCTCTCCGCCAACGCCAATGCGGTCGGCGCCGCGTCGCTGCCGCAGAAACTCTCCAGTTCTGGGATCGAGGCCTTGGCGCAATGCGTCGAAGTCACTGGCCTCCACTGGGCCGCTCAGTCCCGCGAGTTCCGCTCCGCGGCCGAGCCATTGGCCAACAACCCGCTCGCCTTCGGCGTAGTAGTCGCTGTGTTCCAGGTGCCTGGATGCGTATCCCTTCCCATCCGACATGGCGCGGACTGTGAGCATTCGCGAGCCTATCGCTTGGACTTGGTCGTAGGGTTCATTGCCGGCGCAGGAGTGGCCGGAACACTTGCGTCGAACGTGCTCTTGGGCGAACCAAGCCACCGCTCCGCCATCATCCCGAGTATCATCCCCAACAGGAGGGCAAGCGCGCAGAAGCTATGCAGCGACCATCGGTACGCTTCGCTAAACGTCCAGGAGAGATTGGCCGCCGCCCGTTTCGCTGCATCCGTGGCGCGCGACACCGCGTCTTCGATGTTCTGAACTGCCACGCTTGCTTCCTGCACCGCACTGCCATAGGATCCGCCCAGTTCGCTCGCCACGCGGCCGAACTCTGCCGTCGTGTTCTTCATATCTCTGGCGATTACTGCCAGCGCCTCGGCCGTTTGCGGAATCGTGGACTGAACGAACTGCTGCCGCATATTCTCGGTGACCTTGCCAGCAATCGCTTCCGGGCTGATGCCATTTGCGATGGTCGCAGGCAGTTGGACCAGTCGATCATCAAGAAGCCGACGATAGGCTTCAGTGGATTCCTGGAACTGGTGGATTTCGCCCGCCGCTTCGCGCAAACCACTGTCCAGGTGTTCTCGCTCTGTGGCGATGCGGTTGGGAACCCCATCCATCAATAGTGTCAGGAACTGCATGGCCCGCAGAATCCGCAGCATCTCGTCGTTTTCGGGTAGCGAACGGCAGTGCCGCATCTCGCGGTAGAAGTCGGCGCGCACTTCTTCCGGCAGAGCGTTTGCAATACGGTCGATGAGGTCCGGCTCCGAGCGCTCCGCAGCTTGGACGTCCCGCGTCATGGCAACAGCAGATCCTTCACTTTTTCGAATTCCGAGAACATCCGCCGCCGATAGCTCTGGGATCGCATCACCAGCGAGGCCTTCTGCAATTCCGCGGCGTTGGTCCTTCGAGATGCCACCTCGCCCAGAGTCACACCGTGATTGCGCATCGCGTTCTCCAAATCCGGCAGGCGATAGTCCATCCGGATTACCGCCGGGTGGAAGATCTCCTGAAACTGCAATGCCTGTTGGCTGGTGCGCCAGTAGGTGAATTCGGACTGTTCGCTGAGGCTGTTCTCCACGATCAGATACACGACCCGTTTCTGCAGTCGCGCTGCCCACGAGAGCACGCTCTCGACGCTGGCGGGATCGTCGGTGACGATGCCGATCGCCGTGAAAGCGATGCCGGCCTCCGCTACGTCCAGATACATTTTGTCGAACCAATCGTGAGTGATGCGGCCGGAACCGGCGCCCATATCGGCGAGAATCACCGGCTCCCCATCGGCAAGATGATCGACGAATGTATCGAGACCTGCTGGAGTATGGATGTTGACCTTGGGTGCCCGCTCGCCGAAGAAATGACCGAGCGAACCACGCGCCTTGTTTTCCGTGTCCAGGTCCAGCAGCGTTACCGGAATCTCGTTTGCATCGAACCATTCGGCAAGGCCTGTCATGACGCTTGTCTTGCCGACGCCCCCTTTGCCGCCCATGGAAAGAATCACCCGCGTTGCGGCGATCCCCGCGGTCGCGCTAGTCGTTGCTTCCTCGCCTATTGCTGTTGACTTCATGACAACCTCCCTCCCTCCGCCGAACCACGCACGTTGGCGTCTACAACTCGCCGTAGACGAGCGCCAGTTCGGCCAGAACTGCCTGTAGCGCGGGCTCGGCCAGCGCCGTCCCAAACACGCCCTTTAGACTCTCCCACTCAGCCTCCGCAAAGGTGAACATCACCCCGTCTGCAGGGCGGCGAAACTGAAACTTCACTGGCTGGCCTGGAGTGGTCGTGTCCGCCGAGGCGTGGAAGTGCAGGCCATCCCAAGTCTGCCCCGGCTCGAGTTGCTGCAACATGGCCACAAATTCCTGGATCTCCGGGTACGGACCGAGCGGATAGACAACGCCGCGGCCATCCATCGCCAGCGCCAATTGAATCTCCCCCTCGGTGCTCACGGAGGCCGTCAGACGCAGATCGCCAGCAGACACTGAAGAAATGGGCGAAGTGAATACAGGTCCTTCATGCCTCACTCGCACCGGGCGGCGTTCGCGAACCCAGTGCCCGCGCGCGGCCAACCGGAACAGGTTGGCCATGTGCGGCTCCAACACTCGGTTGAGGGCGATCAAGTCGTCCAGTGCCTCATCGCGCAGCGCTACATAAAGGTTGCGGCCAGCGAAAGCGGCTTTCTTCGCATCCCAAAACCCGCGCAATTCCCGTATCAAACTTGTGACAACCTGCGGAACGAACTCCGGATCGAATTGACGTTCGTTGAACGCAGCGGCATCCGGCACACCAAGGTTGCTTAGATAGTAGCGATCCAGCCCGGTGCCGCGGTCGGTGCGCAGAGCGCGGACCGCAAGCAGTGCTTCCAGCACCGAACAAAATGCTCCAGAGCTCGGCACGGCACGATTCTCGGAGATTGCTTCGCACGCGACCTGCACGTACTGCGCTAGAAAGATCCATTCGGCGCGCGACAAAGGCTGGCGCTGCTCCCATTTCTTACGAATGGCCGCGAGCGAATCGGTCGGGGCCTGCTGCAGTTCGGCGACTTCGAGACGGAAGTCGAGCCGGTCGTCCTTTGCCGACTCCAGAAGAATCTTGGCCACGTCCGAAGTGGAGACAGTTTCGCCACGGTCGTGGGAGATCACCTGCTTGGACCTCTCCAGAAACTCCCGGAGCGCGTCGGAGATGCGGATTGATAAGGTCTGCTGCTGAGGTTTTCGCTCCATTGATCCCTATAGTGGCACAGAATTCGCCATGATGCAATGGTATCGATACATTTGATTGTATTGATTGAGAGTGTGTGCCATAATGAAGCTGTTGGGGGATACATGAATAGTCTGTTGACCGAGCAGGATGTCGCTAAACAACTGCACGTAAGTCTCGCGGCGTTAAGACGTTGGAGGTTGGAAGGGCGAGGGCCGAGGTTTATCAAGGTCGGTTCGTTGGTGCGGTACCGGCCGGAGGAGTTGGAGCAGTGGGTTGCAGCGCAACCTACAGGCGGCTCCTCGGCTGCCCGGCAGCCGGCAGCAGGCTTGGAACGTGCTGCACGCTCAGCCCGTCTGGGAGCTTGACTAGATATGAATACTGATCCATACTTAAAAGTATGAGAATCGGTGAGCGGGGCCAGGTGACAATTCCAAAGGATATTCGCGACCAGTTCGGGCTCGGGCCGAATTCTGACGTCGAGTTCCACGTCGAGCACGGCTCTATCATCCTGACCAAGGCGCCGAAGAGACTCGACCTGGACAAGTGGAAGGGCCACTGCAGCGGCAGTCTCGGGGATCTTGGGTATCCTTCCGTCGACGACTTCATAGAGGACATTCGCGGACGATGATCACCGCCATTGATACGAACGTCTTGCTCGACGTGCTTCTTCCGAACCCCGATTTCTGCGATGTCGCGATGGAGTCGCTCCAGGCTTCCGCCACAGCCGGGTCTTTGGTGGTCTGCGATCTGGTTTACTCCGAACTCTGCGTCCATTTCTCGACCCAGGAAGAGTGCGACGATTTTCTCGCAACCAGTGAGATTCGGGTCGAGCCCTTGAGTCGTGCCGCGCATTTCGCCGCCAGTCGCGCGTGGCGGGAATATCGCCGGCAGGGTGGGCCGCGCGTCCGGATTTTGGCCGACTTCCTGGTAGGCGCCCACGCCCAGCTTCAAGCGAGCCGACTGCTATCGAGAGACCGGGGCTTTTACCGAAGGCTGTTTCCTTCGCTGAATCTCATCGATCCCAGCGAGCGCGCTCTGCCCGAACAGGAGTAACCTCGATGTCTGTCTTCAAGCGCGGCGATGTGTACTGGTATCACTTCCTCTTCGCCGGACGGCATATCCAGGAGTCCGCCAGGACCTCATCGAAAACGCTGGCTAAGGCAGCCGAGCAGCATCGGCACAGGGAACTCGAAGAGGGCTTCAATTCCGTGGTTGACGATCGCAGGGAGCGCATCCGCACCATTGCCGATCTGGCTGCGAGTTTCTTTGAAGACTACAAGCTCCGCCATCGGTCCGCAACCTTCGCCGAATACGCCCTCAAGCACGTCGCACGTCTAATCGGCGGCCTCATGACCGTAGACATTACGGAGCAGACCATTCTCGGATACCAGTCCGCCCGCCTCAAGGAAAAGGCCTCGCCTAAGACGATCAATGAGGAAGTCGGAATCCTGCTGCGAATGCTGCAAGATCGTGGCGACGCGCTGCGCGCCAGGTTGCGCCGCAGAAAGCAGCTGAAGCTGAAGGTGCGCCAGCAAGTGGGCCGGGCCTTTTCCCCGGAAGAGAAGGTCCTCCTTTACCAACAGGCGCTCCATCGCAGGTCCAAGGCCATCTATCCCGCCCTAGTCCTGGCTCTCAATTGCGGGTTGCGCGACAAGGAACTTCGCCAATTGCAGTGGGGACGCATTCACCTGAACCACGCTTTTCTCGTAGTCGGCGAGACCAAGACAGATGGCGGGACCGGCCGGACGATTCCGCTGAACTCGACCGCGCTCGAGGCCGTCAACGACTACGCCGAATGGTACGAAGAGAAGTTCGGCAAGTTGAGCCCCGAGTGGTTCGTGTTCCCTTTCGGCAAGCCGCAGCCTACCGACCCGACCAAGCCGTGCACCACCTTCAA
>JBEKCX010000692.1:0-5909 GCA_050014655.1 Occallatibacter sp.
ATGCTCAAAGTCTCCATTGCCTTTCGGCTTTTTGTCCCCTGTCACCCTTGGAATGGAGCGACGCGGTGAACCCAGCGCCCACTGTGTCTCCATTGCCTTTCGGCTTTTTGTCCCCTGTCACCATCCGGCTCCTACTCCAAGCTCGCGGCATCCGGCTCCTGTCTCCATTGCCTTTCGGCTTTTTGTCCCCTGTCACCGGTCAACGAATTGAACCGGCACTCCGTTAAGCCTGCATTTGGTCTCCATTGCCTTTCGGCTTTTTGTCCCCTGTCACCGGGCTTCTCCTCGTGTTCCGCTGCGCGGAAATCACTGAAGTAAGAGGTTGAATAGTTCTCAATGATCAGGGAGGGCTTGGAAGCCTTTCCGACAATAGCGTGAAGCGAATTCTGGGGTGACAGCCAAAGATGGGAGGCAAACGATGTTGAATCGTTGTGCGGGGTGCGATGGCGCAGGCTGCCGCCCCGTCTCTTGCACCAGGAAGTTTTATCCGGTTGATCGAGTGGCTTTGATTTCGCGGAAGAGCCAGGCGCGGGCGTGGGTCCAGTAGTTTTTGACGGTGCGCTCGGAGAGGCCCAGGGCCTGGGCGGCTTCCTCGTTGGTCATGCCCACAAAATAGCGCAGCTTCACCACCTCGGCCTGGACGGCGTGGATGGCGGCAAGCTTTTCGAGGGCATCATTAACCGCCAGGAGTTCGTCGTCGTCAGATGACACGGCAATGTCCAAACCCTCCATTTCAACGCGTTGCTGGCCGCCGCCGTGGCGCAGAGCGCGTTTGCGACGGGCGTTGTCAATGAGAATGCGGCGCATGGCCTCGGCTGCGGCGGAAAAGAAATGGGCGCGGTTGGCAAATTGCGGATTGTCCTTTCCCACCAGACGCTGCCAGGCCTCATGTACCAGGGCGGTGGGCTGCAAAGTTTGATTGGGCGCTTCGCGCGCCATTTTGGAGGCCGCCAGTTTGCGCAGTTCGCCATAGACCATCGGCAGCAATTCATCGGCGGCCTTGGGGTCGCCGTGCTCGATGGACTCCAGAATGCGGGTAACGTCGCTCAACCAGTGACGATTACCAAATTCTCCGGCATTGCGCCAGAGAATTGGGCATCCGCGCAATCCGCACCATTTGGGGGCGGCCTCGTCAGTGCATGAGCCGGAAGAAACCGTTTCCGTCCGGCAGTGGAAGGACGACTTGATTTTGCAGGTTGGTGAGATTGAAAACGGGCAGGTTCGTCACGTCCGTCCAGTTGGTCGTGGTCAAGTCGGAATTTTGTTGCAGCCCGAAATTCATTGAGGGAATGAGCCACGAAAGCATGAGATTCCGGTCGGAAGAAGCAATGCCCAAATGCGGCACTGGCGTCGTTTGCGAAACGTAGATACCGCCGATCGTTGATGGATTGCCTATGGATGCGATGATTTCATTTCCATCGGCTGACATGGCGGCACAAGTCCATGCCGCGCTTGGCACATTGTTGGAAACCCAGGTCGCGCCTGAATCCGTCGAAGTATAAACTTCGCCGTTGCCAGCGCCAAGGTCTGATGAGCCGCTATTGGCCAGCGCCACCAATTTCGTTCCATCCGCCGATTCAGCGACACTGTACCAGTTATTTGCGGGCAGGCTTGTATTGGTCCAGGTCACTCCTGAGTTTGTGGAGAGATAAACGTTGCCGGCGTAAGCGCCCGCCGCCAAGGTCGTCCCATCCGCTGAGGAAGCGACAGAATACCAGTACGCCAAAGGCGCGTTGGTGGCCTGTGTCCAATCGGCTCCAAAATTTGTGGAAGTGAAAATCGGACCCTGGTTATCGTATCCGGCTGCCGCCACCAATTTGCTTCCGTCTGCCGATGAGGCGATAGAACCGATGCCATAAAATTGCGGAACTCCATTGGTTTGGAATGTCCAATTGATTGCTGAATTGGTTGACGTATAAACCCCAATCGAATATTCCGCGACCGCCGCCAATTTGGTGCCATCCGCTGACATAGCAACCGCATTCCAATTGGCGTTGGGCTCATCACCGGCTCGTGTCCAATTGGCTCCTGAGTTTGTCGAAATATAAATTGCCTCCCCATCCATTACTGCCGCCAGTTCGGTTCCATCCGCTGACGAGGCCACCCCCGCCGGCTGGATCGGACTCGCAGGAGCCCAAGCAGAGCCTGAATTTGTTGAAGTGTAAATGCCAGAGGATCCTCCGGCTGCCAACTTGGTTCCATCCGCCGATGAGGCAACAGAATCCCACTGCGCGGGCGGTGCGCTGGTAAAAGGCGCGCTAAAAAAATAGAGCGGGCCGTCGTATGTTGTGCCCAGATAGTTCGAAGCGATCACATAAAATTCGTATTCTGTGGCCGGAGCCAGGTCGGTGATGAAACTGCTGACATTCAGCAAGTTCGTGCCAGCGCCTACATCCATGACCGGCGTCGAATTGGTTCCCCACCAGAAATAAACTGTCGTATCCCATCCATTGGGATTGACCGTGGCATTCAAGGTCGAGCCATTCGTGCCGTTGGCCGCTGGAAGGGTCGTGGCGGCTGGAGCGAAGCCCACCGCGAACGATTGGTCATCTCCATAAACAATCCCAAAGTCATTCGCGGCCACGATCCGATAGTGATAAATAATGCTCCCGCTCAATCCACTCAAGGCCGCGCTGATATTGGTGCTGGCGTTGCCGCCGGAAACGACACTCGTTCCCACGACATTTCCATAGTCTGTGTTTGTGCCCCAGTCAAACCAGACCACCGTGTCATCCGGGCCGAGCGTGACCGCACCATTCAGCACCGCGCCGCTGACGGAAAGGCCGCTGGCCGGCAGGGTTGTTGCCAGCACAGGCAAGACGGCGAGCACGGCATTGCTGCTTAAAGTGCTGCCCTGGCTGTTGCTGACCAGCACGGCATAAGTGGCGGAGTCGGAGACGCTGACATTGGTCAGTGTGAAACTGGCATTCGTTGCGCCAGGCACGGCAACATTATTGGAAGTCCATTGATAGGCATACGTGGCGCCGACAGGGACGCCGACACTAAAAGTCACATTGACGCCAGTCGGAACAGTTTGGTTCGTTGGCTGGCTGCTAATAAAGGGTTGGACGATATTGATATTATTAACGAAAACCTCAATCCGGTCGTTTCCATTATCAGCCACGTAAATATAATTCCCTCTGCTGTCCACCGCAATCCCAGAGGGACGAATGAGCTGGCCATTGCCGCTTCCATAACTGCCCCATTGCGTCAGATAGCCGCCATTGCTGTCAAACTTCTCAATGCGGCCGTTGACGTCATCAACGACATAAACGTTGTTGCCGCTGTCCACCGCAAGGCCTTCGGGGAAATGGAACTGGCCGTTGCCGCTTCCATAACCGCCCCACTGCGTCAGATAGTTGCCGTTGCTATCGAACTTCTCAATGCGGTCGTTAGATTCATCGGCCACATAAACGTTGTTGGCGCTGTCCACTGCAACGCCTACGGGGCCGTTGAACTGGCCGTTGCCGCTTCCACTACTGCCCCAATTCGTTAGATAGCCGCCGTTGCTGTCGAACTTCTCAACGCGGTCATTGCCTGCGTCGGTCACATAAACATTGTTGCTGCTGTCCACCGCAATGCCTTCGGGATAATAAAACTGGCCGTTGTTGGTTCCATTGCTGCCCCAATTCGTTAGATAGTTGCCGTTGCTGTCGAACTTCTCAACGCGGTAGTTGCCGTAATCAACTACATAAACATTGTTGCTGCTGTCCACCGCAACGCCTTCGGGGTATTGGAACTGGCCGTTGCCGTTTCCATAACCGCCCCAATTGGTCCGATAGGTGCCAAAGGCGGTGAATTTAACGACACGGCGGTTGTAGGATACGTCGGTCACATAAACGTTGTTGCTGGCGTCCAGCGCCAGGAATAGGGGTGAAAATCCGCCGGACACGGCGGAAGAATCAATCTGAAACAAATATGCCGGTGTAATGAATTCCGCCGCGGGCAAAATCGCCAGCACGGCATCGCTGCTCACGTTGCTGCCATAGCTGTTGGAGACCAGCACGGCATAAGTGGCGGCGGCGGAGAGGCCGACATTCGCCAGGGTGAAACTGGCATTGGTGGCGCCGGGCACAGCAACATTATTGGAATTCCACTGATAGGCAAACGGCGCCGTGCCAACGGCGCTGACACTAAAAGTCACATTGGCGCCAGGCGGAACATTTTGGTTCGTTGGCTGTTGCGTAATGAATGGCGGAATAGAATTGGTGTTATTAACGAAGACTTGTATCCGGCCGTTTCCAGTATCCGCCACGTAAATATAGTTCCCAGTGCTGTCCAGCGCAATGCCTTGGGGACTGTCCAACTGGCCGGCGCCGCTTCCCGCACTGCCCCATTGCGTCAGATAGAAACCGTTGCTGGTGAACTTTTCAACACGGCCGCTGACGGCGTCGGTCACATAAACATTGTTGCTCCTGTCCACCGCAATGCCTGCGGGATCATCAAACTGGCCATCGCCGCTTCCAAAACTGCCCCAATTGGTCAGATAGTTGCCGTTGCTGTCGAACTTCTCAATGCGGCAGTTGCCGGCGTCGGTCACATAAACATTGTTGCCGCTGTCCACCGCAACACCAACGGGATCAAAAAACTGGCCGGGGCTGCTTCCCGCACTGCCCCATTGCGTCAGATAACTGCCACTGGAGTTAAACTTCTCAACGCGGTTGTTTTGGAGGTCGGCCACATAAACATTGTGGCTGCTGTCCATCGCAAGGCCCCCGGGGTAATAGAACTGTCCGTTGCCGCTTCCATAACTGCCAAATTTCGTCATATAATTGCCGTTATGGAACTTCTCAACGCGGTAGTTCCCGCTGTCGGCCACATAAACGTTGCTGCTGCTGTCCACCGCAATGCCTTGCGGTTCTTCAAACTGGCCATTGCCGCTTCCAGGACTGCCCCAGTTGGTCAGATACGTGCCATCGGCGGTGAGTTTTACGACGCGGTTATTGGCGTCGTCGGTCACATAAACGTTGTTGCTGGCGTCCAACGCCACCCAGCCCGGATTAAAGGAAGAAGATCCTCCGGGCAAGGTGGAAGAATCAATCTGAAACAAATATGTCGGTGTAATGAATTCCGCCGCGGGCAAAATCGCCAGCACGGCATTGCTGCTGAAAGCGCTGCCAAAGCTGTTGCTGACCAGCACGGCATAAGTGGCGGCGGCGGAGAAGCTGACATTGGTGAGCGTGAAGCTGGCATTGGTGGCGCCGGACAGGGCAACCCTGTTGGAACTCCATTGCCAGGCAAGCGGCGCGGCGCCAACGACGCCGACATTAAAAGTCACATTGACGCCAGCCGGAACAGTTTGGTTCGTTGGCTGCTTCGTAATGAATGGTGGAATAATACTGGTATTATTAACGAAAACCTCAATCCGGTCGTTTTCAGAATCCGCCACGTAAATATAGTTTCCAGTGCTGTCCACTGCAACGCCTTCGGGGTCTTGGAACTGGCCGTTGCCGCTTCCATGACTGCCCCATTGCGTCAGGTAGTTGCCGTTGCTTGTGAACTTCTCAATGCGGTAGTTCCCGCTGTCGGTCACATAAACGTTGTTGCTGCTGTCCACTGCAACGCCTACGGGGAATAGGAACTGGCCGTTGCCACTTCCATAACCGCCCCATTGCGTCAGATAGTTGCCGTTGCTATCGAACTTCTCAACGCGGTCGTTATTTTCATCAACCACATAAACGTTGTTGCTGCTGTCCACCGCAAGGCCTTCCGGATAAACAAACTGGCCGTTGCCGGTTCCATAACTGCCAAAGTTCGTCACATAATTGCCGTTACGGAACTCCTCAACGCGATAGTTGCTGGAATCGGCCACATAAACGTTGCTCCTGCTGCCCACCGCAATGCCTTCGGGAACCTCAAACTGTCCGTTGCCGCTTCCATAACTGCCAAATTGCGTCACATAATTGCCG